>NZ_JBNJOH010000007.1:0-115781 GCF_050113735.1 Vibrio sp. TRT 2004
TCTAAAGATGACATCTAGGGTGCATAAAATACCTAATAATCAGTAAGATAATCAAAGATTAATTTACTGATTATTAGCTTCTTCGCTAATGACCAAATTCCAGTTGGTTGTTTTTAGCTTGATTGCGCCGCTTCGGTCTGAGACAACGCCTTCAAATTAAGAATGGTTTCCAAGTACACTAAAAACGGTGGTTAGAATCGTATTGTGGCTATCGGTTTGTGTGTATTACCAACGATGTTTAATTCTAAATCTTCTAATTTTTCAGCTTCGATTACCCAAGTGTTTACATCTTCAAGCACCTTAACTGAATTATCAGGCGAAATAATTTTCAAATCCGTTGTTGGCTTGTTAATCAATAGGCGATCTTTTGTGCGCTTGGCGGCAAATTCGTTACCGTTAACAGTAAAAGTACAGTTTGTTTTCAATCTGCAATCGATTATTTCCCCTTCGCTGAATGTGATCGTCCGCCAAATAAACGCTGTAAATAGTAGGGTTAACATGATGATTATTTGAACAAAACGTCCGCGCGTCAGTTTTTCAGCTGCCATTTAAGAGGTTCTCCGTGTAACAAACTTCAAAGTTTTAAAATAAAAGGCCAAAACCTGACCGACTGTAAGGTTACTACTCTGTCATTGAATTGTTAAATGCAGTATAGTTGGCGGCTGAAAATGCCACTTTTTTTTAAAATCGGCAAGAATATTTAACCGACTGAATAGGTTCTATTTTCTTAACGGTTTGGGTGGCATTACGACATGTGTCGTGTTGGAAGTAAAGTGTAGTTAATTAGAAATTGGAAGCATGCAAATGAGCCAAGAAAAGCAGCTTGAACAAAACTACAACTATACAGTCGTTCGTCAGTTTACCTTAGTGACTATTCTCTGGGGTATTGTTGGCATGGCTGTTGGTGTTTTGATTGCCGCTCAATTAGTTTGGCCACAGCTAAACTTTGATACGCCGTGGTTGACGTACAGTCGCTTACGTCCTCTGCATACTAATGCGGTTATTTTCGCGTTTGGTACAAGTGCCCTATTCGCAACGTCTTATTACGTTGTTCAGCGTACCTGTCAAACTCGTCTATTTGGTGGCCCTCTTGTCGCCTTCACCTTCTGGGGTTGGCAAGCCATTATTTTAGCAGCAGCAATTACTCTGCCATTAGGTTTTACCTCTGGTAAAGAATACGCTGAGCTAGAATGGCCAATCGATATTGCCATCGCAGTTGTCTGGGTTTCTTATGCGATCGTGTTCTTCGGAACATTGATTACCCGTAAGACCTCTCACATCTACGTAGCAAACTGGTTCTTCGGTGCCTTTATTATCACTGTTGCGGTACTTCACATCGTAAACAGCATGGCAATCCCTGTCTCGATGGGTAAATCGTACTCGATTTATTCAGGCGCAGTGGATGCGATGGTACAGTGGTGGTACGGTCACAACGCAGTAGGTTTCCTACTGACGGCTGGTTTCCTAGGTATGATGTATTACTTCGTACCTAAGCAAGCTGAACGTCCAGTTTATTCCTACCGTCTGTCTATCGTTCACTTCTGGGCATTGGTTTCCCTGTACATTTGGGCAGGTCCTCACCACCTACATTACACTGCACTTCCAGACTGGACTCAGTCATTAGGTATGGTGATGTCACTTGTTCTATTCGCTCCTTCTTGGGGTGGTATGATTAACGGTATCATGACTCTGTCAGGAGCATGGCACAAACTACGTTATGACCCTATCCTACGTTTCCTAATCGTGTCTCTATCGTTCTACGGCATGTCTACGTTCGAAGGTCCAATGATGTCTATTAAGACAGTTAACGCACTGTCTCACTACACAGACTGGACTATCGGCCACGTACACTCTGGTGCATTAGGTTGGGTTGCTATGGTATCTATCGGTTCGGTATACCACCTAGTTCCTCGCCTATTCGGTCAAGAGCGCATGTACTCTGTTGGCCTAATCAATACGCACTTCTGGTTGGCAACTATCGGTACTGTACTGTACATCGTTGCAATGTGGATTTCGGGTGTTATGCAAGGTCTGATGTGGCGTGCAGTTAACTCTGACGGTACATTGACTTACAGCTTCGTTGAGTCAGTTCAAGCGTCTTACCCATTCTACTTCGTACGTTTCTTAGGTGGTTTCATCTTCCTAGCGGGTATGTTCCTAATGGCATACAACACGTACAAGACGGTAACAGCGCCAAAAGATAGCCTAAAAGCTATCCCTCAGCCGGCATAAGGAGATTTAAAGAATGAGTTCTAATTCTAACAATCGCCACGAAATTGTTGAACGCAATGTCGGTTTACTCGCGATTCTTATCGTTTTTGCTATTAGCTTGGGTGCGCTTGTTGAGATCACTCCGCTAATTTTCCAAAAACAAACTACTGAGCCAGTTGAAAACCTACGTCCTTACACTGCGCTTGAAATGGAAGGTCGTGACGTATACATCCGTGAAGGCTGTAACGTTTGTCACAGCCAGATGATTCGTCCATTCCGTTCTGAAACAGAACGTTACGGTCACTACTCTGTTGCTGGTGAAAGTGTGTATGAGCACCCATTCCTATGGGGTTCTAAGCGTACAGGTCCAGACCTAGCACGCGTGGGCGGTCGTTACTCTGACGAGTGGCACCGTGTACACCTTATTGATCCTCGTGAGTTAGTTCCTGAGTCAAACATGCCTGGTTTCCCATGGCTTGAAGAGAATGTTCTTGATGGCAAGGACACTCAGAAAAAACTAACTATTTTCCGTGATCAATTCGGTGTTCCATACACTGATGAGCAGATCGCTAATGCGTCTAAAGATGTAGAAGGTAAAACTGAGATGGATGCCATCATCGCTTACCTTCAGTCTCTTGGTCACGCAATGAAGTAATTAAGGTGGTATTTATGGACATTGGTACTATTCACAGTATTTGGACCATAGTGCTTTTTGTGAGTTTTATTGGTGTGGTTTGGTGGGCTTACGGTAAGAGCCGTAAAGCTCGTTTCGACGAAGCCGCTAACCTTGTATTCGCTGACGAAGAGCAAGCACCTTCTAAAGAACAAGGAGTGACTAAGCAATGACTACATTTTGGAGTCTTTGGATAATCATCATTACAGTCGGTACACTTCTCGGCTGTGCTGCTGTCCTTTATTGGTGCCTTAAAGATAAAATGGGCGTCGAAGAAGGTGCAGATATGGGTCACGAATACGATGGTATTCGTGAATTGAACAACCCACTTCCTAAGTGGTGGACCTACCTATTTGTTGGTACGTTTGTATTTGCTGCGATTTACCTAACGCTTTACCCAGGTTTAGGTAACTTCAAAGGCGTTCTAGGTTGGCAGAGTTCTGACCAAACTGTACGTTCAGTAGAAGAGTCGAAAGCTTCTATCGCTGCATCACAAGAGAACAAGCATCTAGTTCAATACGCAAAAGAGTTAGACGATGCAGAAGCCTACTTTGGTGAAGCATTTAAGAAACTTGCTTACGTAGATGGTTCATCTGAATTGCGCCCTATCCCAGAAATTGCTGCGGATGGCGAAGCAGTTAAAGTTGGCCAACGTTTGTTCCTGCAAAACTGTTCGCAATGTCACGGCTCAGATGCTCGTGGTCAGAAAGGTTTCCCTAACCTAACTGACGACGCATGGCTGTACGGTGGTGAACCTCAGGCTATCGTTTCGACAGTAATGAATGGTCGTATCGGTCAAATGCCTTCATGGAAGGATGCTCTAGGTGAGCAAGGTGTGAAAGAAGTTGTGAGCTACACACTAAGCCTATCTGGTCGTTCTGTGAATGCACGTGAAGCTGAAGCAGGTAAAGCACGTTTTGTTGTATGTGCCGCGTGTCACGGTACTGACGGTAAAGGTAACCCAGCAGTGGGTGCTCCTGACCTAACAGACCAAGACTGGTTGTTCGGTGGCTCTCGCGCGGATGTAACTGAAACAGTTATGAACGGTCGTTCTGGCGTAATGCCGGCTTGGAAAGATATTCTAGGCGAAGACAAAGTTCAGCTAGTTTCAGCTTACGTTTGGAGCTTGAGCAACTCAGATAATAAGTAACATTTCAATAACAGCCCCTTTTTAAGGGGCTGTCTTTCCTTTACAGTTAAAGCCCTAATATCTTTCATTTTTTTCATTGAGAACTTTTTTATGGTAAAGCCTTGGTATAAGCAGTTCTGGCCGTGGTTCCTAATCATTCTGCCACTCACCGTTGTTGTATGGACGATCATTACAGTTATCGTTTTCTCACAGAACTCTGTTTCATTAGTGACTGAGGATTACTATAAAAAAGGCAAAGGCATCAATATCGATATCTCTAAACTGAATGTGGCAAAAGAGCTCGGTCTCAGCGCGGCTGCATTCTCTCAAGATCACGAAGTTGTGATTCAATTTGATAAAGGTCAACTTGATCACTATCCAGCTATAACGGCCATGTTTGCCCACCGTACACTACCGGACCGTGACTTTAGCCGACTACTTACATCTGATGCGAGCGGACAATATCGCTTTAAGTTAGATCAAGAGCTTCAAGGACCTTGGTTTATTGAACTTACGCCGCATGATCAGCAGTGGCTACTACAAGGGCGCGTCACTTTCCCATCCTCGACTCCAGTACAACTAGCGAACTAATAGCTTATGTGTAAATCGTGTTACCACTGCGGTGAAGAAGTACCAGTCAACACGGACTATAAAGTAGAGATTCTGGGTGATATCAGAGAAATGTGTTGCCCAGGTTGTGAGACTGTCGCTCAAACGATCGTTGATAGCGGTTTAGTCTCGTACTACCAATATCGCACCGCACCTGCCGAAAAAGCAGATCTCGTTCCTGAACAGTTACAAGCATTAATTCACTACGACAATGATGATGTTCAGTCAGAGTTTGTTCGCAATAGCGAACATTGTTCCGAGGTCACTCTCTCGCTTGATGGGGTTTCTTGTGCAGCTTGTGCCTGGTTGATTGAAAAACAGGTATCAAACAAATCGGGTGTGGTCTCTATTCGTGTCAATACAACCACAAACCGTGCTTTGTTGGCTTGGGACAAAACTCAGGTTCGTCTTAGTGAACTGTTGTCGTTAATCCATCAGTTAGGTTATAAAGCTGCACCATTTGAAGCAGATAAGCAGGAGGCCGCTTATCATCAACAGATGAAGCAGTATCTGTATCGACTAGGCATAGCAGGCTTGGCAACGATGCAGGTTATGATGCTCGCGGTTGCGCTCTACCTAGAAGTCTTCGGCGACTTAGAGCCCGAGTTTAAAAACTACTTCCGCTGGGTGAGTCTAATATTCGCCACGCCAGTGATGCTCTACTCTGCTTTGCCGTTTTATATCAACGCGTGGCGAAGTATTCGCAGCCGTACACTCGGTATGGATGTCCCTGTATCCATTGCCATGATCTTCGCCTATTTCGCCAGCTTGGTCGCCACAGTGACTGAAAAAGGAGAAGTGTTCTTCGAATCTATTTCGATGTTTGCATTCTTCTTATTGGTTGGCCGTTTCTTGGAAATGCGCGCACGTCGTAAGGCTGCGGCTGCGAGTGGAAACTTGTTGAAGTTAATCCCTGCGATTGCGAACAAGTTAAATGGTGACCAAGTGCCGGTGAAAACGTTGAAAGTCGGTGACCAGATCCGTGTTCTCCCCGGTGAACATATTCCTGCAGACGGTAAGATCATTTCTGGACGCGTCCACATCGACGAATCCATGCTTACAGGTGAGTCTTTACCTGTGGTCAAGCAAGTGGACGACTATGTGTTTGCAGGGACATTAAACGGTGAAGAATCGTTCGAACTTGAAGTGACCTCTTCAAAAGCCGATTCAATGATTTCGAATATTGTTCGTCTTCAGGATGAAGCGCAGCTATCTAAGCCAAAAATTGCAGAGATCGCTGATATTGTTGCACGCTATTTTGTAGCGGTGATCCTCATTATTGCCGCAGGCACTTGGTTTTTCTGGCACTCAAGTCGCCCAGATGACGCGTTTTGGATCATGTTATCCGTTTTGGTTGCGACGTGTCCGTGCGCGCTTTCTCTTGCTACGCCGACCGCTTTGACATGTGCGACATCCAGAATGGGTAACCTCGGCATCTTGCTGCGTAAAAGTCATGTATTCGAAACTTTGTGTAAGGTGAACCATCTCATTATCGACAAAACAGGGACACTTACCCATGGCGATATCGAGATCAATGAAGTGGATGTGTACGGTGAACACGATAAACAACAAGTTTTAGCTATTGCTGCGTCACTAGAGTCTCGCGCTAACCACCCTATTGCTCGCGCATTTAAACAATACGCCGATACCAACGTTATCGTCGATGACGTAGAAAACGTGATCGGTTCAGGGATTAAGGGACGTTATCAAGGTTCTGTGGTTAAAATCGGTAGTGCACACTATGTGTTGGGTGAAACAAAGCTCGCACAAGCGAATTCGGTTTATCTGTCCTTAGACGGCATTCATGTTGCGACATTTAGTTACCGCGACCCAATACGTGCTGAAGCAAAAGAGTTTGTAGAGAAGTTCCAGCGCTCGGGTGTCAAAATTACGCTTTTGACTGGCGATACCAGTGAAAACGCGCACCTTGTCGCGAGTAAAATTGGTATTCAAGACGTGGTTGCAGGTGCAAAACCACAAGATAAGCTGAATTATCTCAATAATGTTGACGCCAAAGACATTACCATGATGATTGGTGACGGCATTAATGATGCTCCTACGCTTGCCGGCGCTCATCTATCGGTGGCAATGGGCGGTGGTGCTGACGTCGCCAAAGCCTCCGCAGACATGGTGTTACTCGGTGACAGGCTTGACCGAATTTTGGCAGCTCGTGAACTGGCTTTGCAAACACGTAAGATCATTCGCGAAAACCTGGCTTGGTCGCTTGGTTACAACCTTCTGATCCTGCCACTTGCAGTTGCGGGATTTGTTGCCCCCTATTTTGCAGTTGTCGGTATGTCTGCGAGCTCAATTATTGTAGTATCTAACTCTCTACGCTTGCTCAAAGAAAAAGGTAAATAGATGGAAAGCCTTTATATCCTCATCCCTATTGCTATCGTGCTGGTCTGTGTCGCTGTTGCGGTCTTTCTGTGGGCGGTAAGAAGTGAGCAATTTGAAGATCTTGAACGTCAAGGTCATAACATTTTGTTTGATGAAGACCAACGTAAAGAGAACCCGCCTAAGTGAGCATTGATTGGTTAGGTGCTTTTTTCATTGGCCTTGTGGGCGCTGGCCACTGCATGGGAATGTGTGGAGGTATCGCGTCCATGCTGACAATGGGACAATCGCAACCATCGAAATGGGTTCCGTTGTTCTATAACAGTGGTCGCTTAATTAGCTACGCTGTCATTGGCGCCATCGTAGGTGGCGCCTTTTCGACAATTTCACAAGTTAGTCAAGTTAACGATGCATTGATTTGGTTAAGACTTGCCGCTGCGCTATTTATGGTTTTATTGGCCTGTTACATTGGTCGTTGGTGGCAAGGCTTACTTCACATCGAAAAACTTGGCCAAGTTATCTGGCGATTTATATCCCCCGCAGGTAAATCCTTGTTGCCACTGAAATCTTCACTCCATGCGCTTCCATTTGGATTTGTTTGGGGTTGGCTTCCATGTGGACTCGTGTATTCAACGTTAACATGGTCAGCCGTATCCGGAAGTGCACTCAACGGTGCGTTAGTCATGCTAGCATTTGGGGCCGGAACCCTACCCGCGATGCTACTTGTAGGACATGCAGCGACCTCACTCCATAAGCTGCAAAACTCTGATATATTTCGTCACATTGTTGCATTTACTATCTTAATCTATGGCCTATATACAGGCTATGGTGCACTGTCTTTACTTAACATTAGTTTTTAGTCGGCTGTTTTTATGCGCTTTTTTCCACTATCCTTTAGTCGTAATGGGTGCTAAAATATTGATGTATATCAAATAGTGAAAGGTTGTTATGATTTCTGAAAAGCCTGCAACAAAGCGCATTCAATCTGGTGGTTGTGCAATCCACTGTCAAGACTGTAGTATCAGTCAGCTTTGTATTCCGTTTACGCTCAATGAATCTGAACTCGATCAACTCGATCAGATCATCGAGCGTAAAAAGCCAATCCAGAAAGGACAGGAATTGTTTAAAGCAGGAGATGACCTTAAATCTCTTTATGCAATCCGTTCAGGTACGATCAAAAGTTACACCATCACAGAACAAGGAGATGAGCAGATTACTGCTTTCCACCTAGCGGGTGACCTAGTAGGTTTTGATGCAATTACTGGTGATTTGCACCCTAGCTTTGCTCAAGCGCTAGAAACCTCGATGGTTTGTGAAATTCCGTACGAGATCCTTGATGACCTTTCAGGTAAAATGCCGAAATTACGTCAGCAAATCATGCGTTTGATGAGTAACGAAATCAAAGGCGATCAGGAGATGATTCTTCTGCTATCGAAGAAGAATGCCGAAGAGCGTTTAGCTGCATTCTTGTACAACCTTTCTACTCGTTTCTCTCAACGTGGTTTTAGTCCACGTGAATTCCGTCTTACCATGACTCGTGGTGATATCGGTAACTATCTTGGACTTACCGTCGAAACGATTTCTCGTCTCTTGGGCCGTTTCCAAAAGTCAGAAATTCTAAGTGTTAAGGGTAAATACATTACTATTCTTAACCACGATGCGCTTATGGAATTGGCGGGCGTTTCAAAAGAATCATAATAATTTTCAATGATGTAGCTCGTTTTTCAGCATGATGATGAGCTACATCAAACTTCTCTTACATTCCTCCAATTATTTCTAAAACTCTACGTCCAACTAAGCTACATTAATCATATGCCCTCCTCGTCTCTAAGGAGTCAATATGAGTATCTACAATAAGATTTTGGTCGTTGCTGACATTAATAAAGATGAACAGCCAGCCTTAGCTCGTGCTATGCAACTTGCAGCGAAAAGTCGATCTCCAAGCCGGGTAACCTTCTTTCTTTCTATCTACGATTTTTCCTATGACATGACGTCCATGTTATCTGTCGATGAACGCGACGCAATGCGTCGTGGAGTCATTCAGCAACGCGAACAATGGATGCGTAAAATCGCCAAAGATTACATTAATGACGACGTCGACTTCGATGTTCGCGTGGTATGGCACAACCGCCCTTATGAGGCGATTATTGCTGAGGTATTTGCCGGCGAACACGACATTGTTATTAAGGGGACACGTAAACACGATGTGCTGGAGTCTGTAATTTTCACTCCCACCGACTGGCATCTATTACGTAAATGTCCATGCCCTGTTCTGCTAGTGAAGAACGCTGATTGGCCCGAAGATTCTAGCATCTTGGCTTCAGTTCACGTTGGTTCAGAGAACGATACCCACCTTGGTCTAAACGATGCCATGGTAGAACAGCTCAATAGTCTGACTGAGCGGTTAGGCGCGAAGCCTTATCTGGTCAATGCGTACCCTGTTACTCCAGCAAACATTACGATTGAGTTACCAGAATTCGATCCAGCGACCTATACCGACGCGGTACGTGGACATCACCTTACTGCGATGAAAGCTCTGCGTCAGAAACACGGTTATGACGAAGAACAAACCGTTGTAGAACAAGGATTGCCTGAAGACATCATTCCTGAGGCCGCTGAGCGACTCAATGCTGCGATGGTTATCATTGGCACGACGGGCAGAACAGGATTGTCAGCCGTCTTTATTGGTAACACAGCGGAGCACGTGATCGATAAAATTAATTGTGATGTGATGGCGTTGAAACCACAAGGTTATATCAGCCCGCTCGATCCAAAAACCGCTATCTAGTGCAAAGCCTCTCTCCGTCCCCTCTTTGAGGGGACTTTTTTTTGTTCTCCGCTGAATAGATCTAGCATCTGTTCCATTTATCCGTATCATACGCACTTCATTTTGTTTTGAAGATTGATGAAGACTGCAAGCTAATGACCGAGCAAACTCAAGAGCGTACTAAAGCTCAACAATATAATTTTAACAAGCTACAAAAGCGTATTCGCCGTAATACAGGCCAAGCGATCCAAGACTTCAACATGATTGAAGATGGTGACCGTATCATGGTGTGTTTATCTGGCGGTAAAGACAGCTTTACTATGCTTGATATCCTAATGAGCTTACAAAAGAGCGCGCCGATTTCATTCTCGCTAGTTGCAGTTAACCTTGACCAAAAACAGCCTGGTTTCCCAGGTCACATTCTTCCTGAATACCTTGAATCTCTCGGCGTTGAGTACAAAATTGTCGAAGAAGACACTTACTCAATCGTTCAGGACAAGATCCCAGAAGGCAAAACAACCTGTTCACTTTGCTCTCGTTTGCGCCGTGGCATCCTTTACCGTACCGCTAACGAACTCGGTGCGACGAAAATCGCATTAGGCCATCACCGTGATGACATTCTAGAAACTCTATTCTTGAACATGTTCCATGGCGGAAAAATGAAGGGAATGCCTCCTAAGTTGGTATCAGATAATGGCGAACACGTTGTCATTCGTCCGCTCGCATACTGCCGCGAAAAAGATATCATCAAATATTCAGAGATGCGTGAATACCCTATCATTCCTTGTAACCTTTGTGGGTCACAGCCTAATTTGCAGCGTCAAAACATCAAGCAGATGCTCAATGATTGGGACAAACGCTTCCCTGGCCGTATCGAGACGATGTTCCGTGCAATGCAAAATGTCGTACCAAGCCACCTTGCTGACTTCGAATTATTTGATTTCAAATCGATCGACAAAAACTCTGGTGTAATCAACGGTGGTGATATTGGTTTCGATAAAGAAGAAATGCCAACTCAGACTGTTCAAGACCCAGATATGGTTCACGAGTTTGATCCAAGCCTTCAGCTTAATGTCACCAACATCTAATCCGAATAAAAAGGGTCGCAATGCGACCCTTTTTTCATTTTGCTTTAGGCAAGTACGGCAGCACACGCGCTGTCTCTTGCGGCAAGGTCATAAAGCCTCCCTCACCAATATCATCTAGAGAGACTTGAACTTTACCATCAATAATGGGTTTTGATTTACCGTTAGAAAAAACGATTTTTGAATTGAGTTTGTCTGCAAACTCAAGTGTCACACCTTCGACATCAGGTGTGAACCAACTAGCAAACATGCCCCCTAACTGCTCTAAAATAGCCTGCATTTGTGGCAGGAGAACTTTCACCTGATCGTACGTGACATTGTCACTCATTGGTTGTTTGGTCATCACGACCATAGAAAAGTCACAACGCATATCCATCGGCGTATGGACAAAAACCAAAGGGTTAGCCGATCGTAAGTTATCGTCTAGAGGAACAATCACTTCGTTATATGGCGAAACCTTAAGGTCTTCGTAGTGTTCTTCTTTCTCCATCCAGGCTTTTTCGATATTACACAATTGTTTGGTATTAGCGTTAAGGAAGAAGAACCCTACTTTTACATCATCATGTCCCTCTTTCGCATTCTGCTTCATGTGTGAGTAGAGCTTTGAGTAGGTGAACATGTATTCTTGAGCTTGAGCAGGTAAAACAGCCGCACCCGTTAGCGCTGCGGCCAAAAACATTGACGTTACTTTCTTCATGAAATTATATACTTATTGTTTGACGATCGGATTTTCCCAGAAGCTCTGATTGTGCCTGATCATGCTTTGTAAATCGTTGACGTAGGCCTCACCTCGTTCAGAGTACTTCAGTAATCCATTGGACAGCGCCATTGCAGCCTCAGTATCAGTCAAGCTTTGTCCGGCAAGATGTCGTTGATAACGAATTTCTCTCAGCTCTTCATAAGCGTTATTGCGATTGACGTTCATAAAATAGCCGTAAATCGACTGCTGAACCGAACTGAACTTAGCCACTTCATGGGTCATGCCGTCGCCACGTTGAAGAGGGACAAGCCCACAACCTGACTGATAACACCATTGTCCAAAGTAGTTATTGGCTTCGGTGGCAAAACGCGAAGTGCCCCACGCCGATTCATTTGCGCCTTGAACCAAAACCAGTGCTTCAGGTATGACGTCGACACGGTGAAGCATATCGTCGAGCCACTGTTGCGATATTCCGTCAGAAGGCAGTTCAACATTGTAGAGCTTGCCTAAACGCTGCGCGTAAGACTTATCCGCATCGTCGAGCGATTGTTGCAAGTAGTTCTGCTGAATTGAATCTAAGCGCAGACGCTCGTTTCTCACTCTCTGGTTTTCGAGTGCGATACCAGGTCGAAGGTAGTCAAAGAATGCCTGCTTCTTTTGTTTTACATCGGTGATGGCAGCAAAGTTAGGTGCGCTACCTACAGCTGACGGCTTAACCTTCTGCTGCATCTCTGTTGCAACCGCTGCCACTCTCTTTTTTTCGCGCTCTTCTGCGGCATTTCGTTCGTACCCATAAAGAGAGCAGCCAGCAATAATACTCGCCGCAGCAATCGCTATAAATTCACTTTTACGCATTGAACACTTGTGGATCGTTGTCATTATCGTCTTCATCTTTTGGTCGGTCTGAGGCAATGATTTTTAGTTTGATGCCAAACATGTTGCGGTAAACAATCCCCTTAACATGGAAGAAAAACGGCAACACAAATATTAGACCTAAGCCGTAAAACATCATGCCGAGCACAAACATAATCGACACAACAATATAGATTCCCGCCAGAGCAAATATCTTTTTGTTCACCGCACGCAGAGAAAGCAGCAGTGATTGCATTGGGGGAATTTGTTTCTCACAGATTAAAAGAATCGAGTTACTGAATGCCAGCGACAAATACAAAGATAGGAACGGAAATATCATTCCTGCGATACCTTGTAGTAATAAACTGAACAGTGTAGCCAGAATGACAGGTACGGTATACTGCAACCCTTTACCAATATGGCGTGGTTTGGTGGCAAGGCCCGCAGCGTGGCTCATCGCCATTAAACTAATCCCCGCATAGATAGGCGCGCTGATGACTTCATAGCTAAAGTTAGCAATCATGATGGCGTTGAAGATACTTGGATCAAATGCCTCTGGATTAGTAAAAGCATCAATAATGATACCAGGGTTACCCAGTTGCAGCTTTAGTGCTATGTAGAAAATCGCCAGTTGTAAGGCGATCAAAATAATGATCGAAGGTGAAAATGAAAGGAAGTTTTTAACGGTATGTTGCCATGCTTCCTTAAACACGTCTCCTGCTTTAAGGTCATAGTCGCCGGACAAAGCACGCTCTACGCTACCGCCCAAATTGAAGTCTTTTTCAATGTCGTTGTTCATTCTTGAATCCAGTGGCCGGTTGTACGTTCATTCCAGCCAACTTGTTAATAGAAAATTTCGGCTATTATACTGCAACACTAAGCGGTCTAAAATCGAATCTCAATGATGAGCTTGCTTTCTCAATTGTTTGGATGATAATTAACCACTAATGCGTCATCTAATTGCATTTATCTTACTCTAAGGCAAAGAAAAATAACCCTTATCTGCAAGCCATTACCCATATATAGAGAGTATGGTAAGGAATGTTTAATTAAGCCTGCAAAATTTTTTGTGTTTCAGGATAAGAAAATGCTTTGAATTCACACTTTTGATGATTATGATGCGCGCCTCTAATTTGTGTAACTACGGGTCATTCAGTTAAGTCACTTTAAATGACCAATGTGGGAGAAAAACAGACGTTGAACGCTAAACAAAATGCAGGACAACCAGTAGTTCGTCTTACTGGAATTAGCAAAAGTTTCGATGGTAAGGAAATCATCGCAAATCTTAACCTTGATGTTAATCATGGTGAGTTTCTAACGATTTTGGGCCCTTCTGGTTGTGGTAAAACAACCGTATTAAGAATGATCGCTGGTTTTGAAAGCGCTGACAATGGTCAGATCATTCTAGACAACCAAAATGTAACTCAAGTTCCTGCTGAGCAAAGGCACGTAAACACTGTTTTCCAGAGTTATGCACTATTTCCCCATATGACGGTGTTTGAAAACGTCGCTTTCGGTCTCCGCATGCAGAAAGTCAATGCAGCTGAAATCGAGCCTCGAGTGATGGATGCGTTACGTATGGTTCGCCTAGAAAAAATGGCTCAGCGTAAACCTCATCAGCTTTCAGGTGGTCAACAGCAACGTATCGCTATCGCTCGCGCCGTAGTGAACAAGCCAAAAGTCCTCTTGCTTGACGAATCCCTATCTGCACTTGATTACAAACTGCGTAAACAGATGCAAATCGAGTTAAAACAATTGCAGCGTCAGTTAGGTATTACCTTTATTTTCGTTACTCACGACCAAGAAGAAGCCTTATCGATGTCAGATCGCATCATCGTTATGCGCGACGGTGTTATCGAGCAAGACGGTTCACCACGTGAGATTTACGAAGAACCTAAGAATCTATTCGTTGCACGCTTTATCGGCGAGATCAACGTGTTCCACGCCACCATGATTGAGCGCCTTGACGAAAAACGCGTTCGAGCTGAAATTGAAGGCGTAGAGTCCGTTGTATACTACGAAAAAGAAGCGTCAGCTGGTGACAAACTAACAGTACTACTTCGCCCAGAAGATTTACGTATTGAAGAGATTAAAGAATCAGAACAAGAAGGTATCGTTGGTCACGTTACTGAGCGTACCTACAAAGGTATGACGTTAGATTCTGTCATTGAACTGGAATCTGGCATGCGTGTGATGGTCAGCGAGTTCTTCAATGAAGATGATCCAGATGTGGATCACTCATTAGGTCAAAAAGTCGCTATCACTTGGGTTGAAAGCTGGGAGGTAGTACTCGATGAAAGCCAAAAAGCTTAGCCTTCAGAACGCAATCATTGCCTTAATTGTTGGTTGGCTAACACTGTTTGTGCTTGTGCCAAACGTGATGATTATTGGCACCAGTTTTCTGACTCGCGACGAAGCAAATCTTATCGAGATGACGTTTACTCTCGATAACTATTTCCGATTGCTTGATCCGTTGTACGCCAAAGTGCTATTGCACTCATTTTACATGGCTATTATTGCGACGTTACTGTGTTTAGTCATTGGTTATCCATTTGCTTACATCGTCGCTAAGATGCCAGAGAAATGGCGTCCATTTATGCTGTTTTTAGTGATTGTTCCATTTTGGACTAACTCACTTATCCGTACCTACGGACTTAAAATTGTGTTGGGTACTCAAGGTATTCTAAACCAATCGCTCATGGCGCTGGACATTATTGATAAACCACTTCGTCTTATGTACACAGAGACGGCAGTGATGATTGGTTTAGTCTATATCCTATTGCCTTTTATGATTTTGCCCCTCTACTCGGCTATTGAGAAGTTGGACAACACATATATTGAAGCAGCGAAAGATTTAGGTGCGAACAAGTTTCAGACCATCACAAAAGTTATTCTACCGCTAACAATGCCTGGCATTATCGGTGGTTGCTTGTTGGTGCTGTTGCCAGCTCTCGGTATGTTCTACATATCGGATCTACTGGGTGGAGCGAAGAATCTACTGATTGGTAACGTGATTAAGAGCCAAGTGCTTAACGCTCGTGATTGGCCGTTTGGCGCAGCCACAAGTATTGCACTGACCATTGCGATGGCAATCATGCTCTACGCCTACTACAGAGCGGGTAAATTATTGAATAAGAAAGTGGAGCTAGACTGATGGGACGTACTGTTCGATTTAGCTTTATGACATTGGTGTATGCATTTTTGTATTTGCCAATCGTGGTGTTGATTGTTAACTCATTCAATGCCAACAAATTTGGAATGAAATGGGGTGGCTTTACCACTAAATGGTATGAGACGCTGATCAACAATGACAGTTTAATGCAGGCTGCTTGGCATTCACTAAATGTCGCCATCTTTTCTGCTACAGCTGCTACAATTATCGGCAGTTTAACTGCCGTTGCCCTATTCCGTTACTCGTTTAAGGGTAAAGGCGCAGTTAATGGCATGCTGTTTGTTGTTATGATGTCTCCAGATATCGTCATGGCAATCTCGTTACTGGCCTTGTTTTTGGTGCTTGGCGCTCAATTGGGGTTTTTCACCCTGTTGATTGCTCACATTACATTCTGTCTACCATTCGTGGTAGTCACCGTCTACAGTCGCTTGAACGGCTTTGACGTAAAAATGCTTGAAGCCGCGAAAGATCTGGGTGCCAGTGAATGGACCATTTTAAAACAGATCATTTTGCCACTGGCTAAACCGGCCGTTGCGGCGGGTTGGCTATTGAGTTTCACCCTTTCACTAGACGACGTGATCATCAGCTCGTTTGTGACAGGACCAACTTATGAAATTTTGCCACTGAAAATTTATTCAATGGTAAAAGTCGGCATATCACCGGAAGTGAATGCCTTAGCAACAGTAATGCTGATTGTCTCACTTGTTCTAGTCGTAGCATCACAGCTATTGGCTAGAGAAAAAGTGAAGTAACTCAGTATTTAAAACGAGACAGAATGGGTTAAGCCATTCTGTTTTTCTATCTACGTTTGGTTTGGAGCTAACGTCAATGAAGAAATGGGCTACTCTATTAGCTGGTAGTGCATGTGCGCTTTCTCTGTTCTCTGGTTCAGTGGCAGCGGACGAAAACAAAGAACTGGTATTTATGAACTGGGGTCCTTACATCAACAGTAATATCCTAGAGCAATTTACCAAAGAAACGGGTATCAAAGTTATCTACTCGACTTACGAGTCAAACGAGACTTTGTACGCGAAGCTAAAAACTCATAATCAAGGTTACGACCTAGTCGTACCTTCGACGTATTTCGTAGCAAAAATGCGCGACGAAGGTATGTTGCAGAAGATTGACAAGTCTAAGCTGTCAAACTTCGACAACCTTGATAAAAATTACCTAGATAAGCCATACGATCCTAACAACGACTACTCTATTCCACACGTTGTTGCGATTACTGGTCTTGCGGTAAACACAGACATGTACGACGCGAACGATTTTCAAAGCTGGGCGGATCTATGGAACCCTGAGCTTGAAGGTCAGCTAATGCTAATGGATGACACTCGTGAAGTGTTCCACATCGCTCTGCGCAAGTTAGGTTACTCTGGTAACTCAACTGACCCTAAACAGATTGATGAAGCGTACGCGGAACTTCAAAAGTTAATGCCAAACGTATTGGTCTTTAACTCTGATAACCCAGGTGCTCCTTACATGTCAGGTGAAGTTGGCGTTGGTATGCTTTGGAATGGCAGCGCAGCGGCAGCTCAAAACGAAGGTATGAACCTTAAACTTGTCTTCCCTAAAGAAGGCGGTATCGGTTGGGTTGATAACTTTGCTATTTCTTCTGGTGCGAAAAACGTAGATGCGGCACATAAGATGATCGACTTCTTACTACGTCCAGAAATCGCTGAGCAGATTTCTCGTGACACAGGTTATCTGACAGCCGTTGCTGAGTCTAACGCGAAGTTCAAAGACATCGCTCCACTATTCCCTTCTCAAGAAGATCTTGACCGCGTAGAGTGGCAAGATTCAGTGGGTGACTTGACGGTTAAGTACGAGGAATACTTCCTTAAACTTAAAGCTGGTCAATAAGTCAGCGAAAATTATGAAAATAGGCAGCCTTGGCTGCCTATTTTGGTCTTGGACTGATATAATTCCGTTTTGTATCTCTTGTTGTCCTAACAAGAAAGTTAACTCACTGCTTAATCAGAGTATTTGGCTTGGATGGGTCTTATGCTGATTAAGCAAAGAAAAACGGAAACATAATGAAAAGTAAATTCTATGCAAGCGCACTGTGCGCAGCGACTTTGATCGCTACTCCTGCAATGGCTGCTGATCAAGAACTCTACTTCTACAACTGGTCTGAATACATTCCAAATGAAGTTCTTGAAGACTTTACAAAAGAAACTGGGATCAAAGTTATCTACTCGACTTACGAGTCTAACGAAAGCATGTATGCCAAGCTTAAGACCCAGGGTTCTGGTTACGATCTAGTAGTACCGTCTACTTACTTCGTGTCAAAAATGCGCAAAGAAGACATGCTTCAACAAATCGACAAAACTAAGCTGTCTCATTTCAGTGATCTAGACACTAACTTCCTTAACAAGCCGTTCGATCCAAACAACAATTACTCTATCCCTTATATCTGGGGCGCAACGGGCATTGGCATCAACTCAGATATGCTAGACAAGTCGTCAGTCACAAAATGGGACGATTTCTGGGACAGCAAGTGGGAAGGCCAATTAATGTTAATGGATGACTCTCGCGAAGTGTTCCATATTGCCCTAACCAAACTAGGTTACTCACCAAACACAACCGATCCAAAAGAGATCGAAGCTGCTTACCACGAACTGAAAAAGCTAATGCCAAACGTATTAGTTTTTAACTCTGATTTTCCTGCAAACCCATACCTAGCTGGTGAAGTATCACTCGGCATGCTTTGGAACGGCAGTGCATACATGGCGCGTGAAGAAGGCGCTTCAATCGATATCATCTGGCCAGAAAAAGGCACCGTTTTCTGGATGGATAGCTTAGCGATTCCAACTGGCGCTAAAAACGTTGATGCTGCACACAAAATGATCGATTTCCTACTTCGTCCAGAGAACGCCGCTAAGATTGCACTAGAGATTGGTTACCCTACTCCTGTAGCGACAGCGCATGACCTACTACCAAAAGAATTTGCTAACGATCCAAGCATCTTCCCTCCACAAGAAGTGATGGACAGCGGTACATGGCAAGATGAAGTTGGCGAAGCGAGCGTGCTTTACGACGAATATTTCCAGAAACTAAAAGTGAATAACTAATCCAAAAATTAGTTTTCAGTTATATACTTAAAAAGCGGCTCCGGCCGCTTTATTTGTATTTGCAGCCCATAGACGCCGATCTCGCAAAGGAGCAGCTATTGAGTATAAATACCAAATATTATCTAGTGTTACTCTCCTCCGCCTTTATTGGGGCCACGACCTTTATTACTACTTACTTCGGCCAGACATTGAATATCGAGTCACGTAATGACTTACTGTTTGAGTCGAACACACTGTTCATTCTACTGTTTATCTACTTTATCCTGGCGCGAAAAGTGGTGACCAACAGATTGGTTAAAATCGGTTTCCTGCTGCTCATTCTTAATCAGGCTTACGACGTCATCACAGAGATAGACGAGCTTGATAGGTGGGCCGATAACAATGACTTCCTTCATACTCTGATTGAAGATGGCAGCCTACAAATTGCCTATCTAATGATCGCATTTGGTATCACTCGTTTAGTGTACGACATGCACAATAGAGCGACCATCGATGAGTTGACGGGTTTATATAACCGTAAAAAACTATCAGAAATTGAATTAGACACTTTTGATTTAATTTATTTCGACCTTGACGGTCTTAAACTGGTCAATGACAGTGAGGGGCATTCTGCAGGTGATCTGTTAATCATACGCTTTGCGCGAGGGTTAAAATCTTCACTACCCAGCCGGGGAAGCGCGTACCGAATTGGTGGCGATGAGTTCGTCGCTGTTGTGCCTGTTGGTCACAGTGATGAACTGATTAAGAATCTGGATAAACAGCTTGAGGAGCGCTCTATCAGTTACAGCTATGGTATAGAGCCACAAACCAGACGGGAAAAATTTAAAGAAGCGTTGATCAAGACCGATCAAGCAATGTACCTAATGAAAAACTCCCAGCGCAATGGCTGAGAGTCTATAGCAAAGATTATCTTAAGCGTGTTTTACATCCGCTTGCTGCAGTGCAAGGATCTCTTCTACCAATTTAGGTACTTCAATACTCGCCTTTCCGTAACGCTTCTCTTCAAACTCACTTTCTACTGCACTCGGCTCCAAGTTGATTTCAATCGTGTGTGCGCCATGCATTTTAGCGTCATGCACGAATCCAGCGGCAGGATAAACGACCCCAGACGTACCGATAGAAACAAACAAGTCAGCAGCTTCTAAGGAGGCATAAATATCGCCCATTTTTAAAGGCATCTCACCAAACCAAACCACATGAGGCCTCATTTGAGCAGGGATCTGACAGCAATGGCAAAGATCGCCGGTATGGATTTCACCCTTCTCTTCAACAACCTGATTTGATTCACTGCAACGCGCTTTTAATAGCTCGCCGTGCATATGGATGACATTATTACTCCCACCGCGTTCATGGAGATTGTCAATGTTTTGGGTAATAACGGTGACAGTACCTTCCAGCTCCTGCTCGAGTTTGCCCAAAGCAATGTGAGCAGGGTTTGGTTTGATTGTCGGATTTTGTAGCCCTAAGCGACGTTTATTATAAAAGTCTTGCACTAAATCTGGATTACGCTCAAAGCCTTCCGGCGTTGCCACATCTTCTATACGGTGGTTTTCCCACAGCCCATCCTGTGTGCGAAACGTTTCAATACCAGACTCAGCAGAGATTCCAGCGCCGGTTAATACAACGACATTACGATACGGGAGCTTCATACCACATCCTCTTTAGTGTTCATTGAGTTAGCTTAGCATTGTCTGATTCTCGGTATAAGCCAACAAGATTAGACCATGGTCGAAGTTACCGCAGTTTTACCCATTTTTTGTGAGGTTAAACAAAAAGGCAGCCACTTGGCTGCCTTCCGAAACACCAATCTTCACGCATTTAATCTTCGTTTGTTGACGAAATTTTGTGAATTGCCAAATCGGCACCGTTAAACTCATCTTCTTCAGAAAGGCGCAGGCCCGTTAGTTTATTGATGACACCATAGACGAGCACGGCACCGACTAGAGCAATAGAAATGCCCGCCAAGGTCCCTAGAACTTGCACTGTTAAACTGACGCCACCAAGACCGCCGAGAGCACTCTGGCCGAAAATACCTGCCGCTACACCGCCCCACGCGCCACATACCCCGTGCAAAGGCCAAACACCCAGTACATCGTCAATTTTTGTCTTGTTCTGTAGGTAGGTAAATAAGTAAACAAACAGAGCGCCAGCGAGTGAACCTGTGACCAACGCACCAATCGGATGCATCAGGTCTGAACCCGCACAAACTGCGACAAGTCCTGCTAAAGGACCATTGTGGATAAAGCCTGGGTCGTTTTTGCCTGCAATTAGCGCTGCTACAATGCCGCCCACCATCGCCATCAAAGAGTTCATGGCCACAAGACCACTGATGCCATTCAGTGTCTGAGCTGACATGACGTTAAAGCCAAACCATCCGACGCATAGAATCCACGCACCTAACGCCAGAAACGGAATATTGGATGGGGCAAAGTTTGTGTGTTTACCCGCACGGACACGACCTTTACGCATACCGAGGAAGATAACCGCAACCAGAGCAATCCAACCTCCGACACCATGAACGACTACAGAACCTGCAAAGTCGTGGAAGCCATAGCCAAACTGTGTTTCAAACCAATTTTGAACACCGTAGTTGCCATTCCAAATCATGCCCTCGAAAAGTGGATAGACCAAGCCTACCGTAAAAAACGTGGCAATTAAAATGGGATATAAACGTGCACGCTCAGCAATACCACCGGATACAATAGCAGGAATCGCAGCGGCGAACGTTAGTAAGAAAAAGAACTTCACTAGCTCGTAGCCGTTGCCTTGCGATAAGGTTTCTGCATCGGCAAAAAAATTGGCCCCATAAGCCACCCAGTATCCAATGAAGAAGTATGCGATGGCAGAAATGCCGAAATCGGCAAGAATCTTGACGAGTGCGTTGACTTGGTTTTTGTGACGGACTGTCCCTACTTCAAGAAAAGCAAAGCCTGCGTGCATCAAAAATACCATGATTGCACCGAGTAATAAGAACAGTGTATCTGAACTTTGTGTCAGGGTTTGTACCGCTCCATGTACCTGACTGGCATCTACGCTCATTGTCATTTGTCTCCTTTGTCGCCCAACGTCTGTGCGCTGGGCATTTTTGTTTCACCATATTGGTGAATTGATAGTGAGACATAGCAAGGGCAAGCTTTGTGCCAAATAAATCACATAATTATCAACTCATGTAATTCATTGATTTTACTTATCAAAACGAATTTCTAACGATAAAGTTGCGCAACGAAAGATAAGAACGACGCATAAAAATGCACTTTTTTGGTGAGACCGCACCAACTTAATGCGCTCAAATTTTGTGCACGCAATAAAAAAGCCCTGTTGAACAGGGCTTTAGATTCGCTATAAATTGGGGCCTTTGACTATGCTAAATGGCTGATTTTCTCTAAGCTTTTGCATCCCCTGATACATGCGTACAAACCACAATAATATCGCAATCGCACCAAACAGCATTCCCACGTAAGGGATGTAGTACGCGATTTCATCGATAACATTGCTGTTGTACCAGTAGTCGTTAACACCAATCAGGACACCATTAGATGTCGCGACTGTGATAATCAGCACCACAAAGAAGGTTAGGTTTAGGAAGAAAGTACGAATCAAACCGTAATAGTGTGAATCAACAATCTCACCATCCTCTCCTTTATCCAAACGATAACCTGCATAGATAATCGCGATCACTCCAGAGATAAGGCAAGTGAATGGAGTAAATATGCTAAGGATATACGCTACCCAAATCCCGTTATTAGGCTTGCTCATCGGCGCGCACTCCTTTCACATCTTGAACGGTTGTTGTTTGTTGTTCCTGCTCTTTAGCCATCATTTCTTGGTACCAAAGATCATGATGTTCTTTTGCCCAAGTCTCATCAACTTCACCGGTGACCATACCTTCTAGCGCCCCTTCCATACCAAACAAACCGATGTAGATATGGAAGACGAAGCCGCAGATAAGGATCAGAGCAGCCAACATATGAACTAAGTTCGATAGCTCCATGTCGCGACGAGTTTGACCGAAGATTGGGAAATCCAACACTAAGCCACTGAACGCGACAACACTACCAACAACGATCAGAAGCCAAAATAGCGCTTTCTCGCCCGCATTCGAAAACTCAGCTGAAGGGTGAGAACCTTTGTGCTTACCAACCATACCTCCAAGCTTCATAAACCAAGCAATGTCCACCTTCTTGAAGGTAGATTTACGCCACCATTTAATCAGCACACATAGCAGCAACACATAGAAAATTGGTCCTATGTAGTTGTGGTATTGTTTAGCCAGCATAATGATGAATCCCCACAGCTCTGTTGGGATATATGGTTTAAGGAAATGCTTACCGTAAACCAGCATTAAGCCGCTAAACGCGAGGGTCAAGAAGGTGAATGCCATACTCCAGTGCAGTGCACGATCAAGACGAGACCAGCGTTTGATCTTTTTGCCCGTCCGAGGCGCACTTAACATTAGCGGACCAATCACGATATACATCATGGTCACTAATGCGATACTACCGAAAATCGCCACAGCTCCCGCAGGAGACATCCATTTTTCTTTTAAAATGTACCAAGCTTGACCTGGGGTACTAATTAGCATTCCGTGCTCTGGGAACTGAGACGTCGTGTAGCCCACTTCGCCCTGACGAACTTGACGCCAATAATCGGCACCAGCTAATTGCGTCATTTCACGTTGTGCAACATCAGACTCTTTTTGCTCAGCATGCGCAGGCAACGACAAAGCAAAAAGCAATGCTGCCATCAGTGACAGCATCGCAAGAGATGCACGTTTAAACATTGAAAACATGAATCTCTCCACCGTTAGCTTTTCGTTGCGTCATAAGACAGATCATTGCCATCTGTCCAGCCCGCGCCCTTGGCTCCACGTTCAACAACGCGTTGACGGAAGATGTCAGAGACCTTTTCTGCATCACCGGCAAGCAGCGCTTTTGTCGAGCATAGAGAAGCACACATTGGGAGCTTACCTTCTGCAATGCGGTTGGCACCGTATTTTTGGCGTTCTTCTACCGAACCTGGTTCAGTTTCCGGACCGCCAGCACAGAATGTACACTTGTCCATTTTACCGCGTTCACCAAACGAAGCTTGTTTAGGGAACTGAGGAGCACCAAACGGGCACGCGAATAAGCAGTAACCACAACCGATGCAAAGATCTTTGTTGTGTAACACGATGCCATCTTCGGTGTGCTCAAAACAGTCAGCAGGACACACGGCTTTACATGGCGCATCGGTACAGTGCATACACGCAACCGAAATCGAGTTTTCACCTGGTTCGCCATCATTGAGTGTGACTACGCGACGACGTTGAATACCCCACTCAAGCGCATCGTCATTTTCGTTCTTACATGCAGTGACACAACCGTTACATTCGATACAGCGTTTGGTGTCACAAAGGAATTTCATTCTAGCCATCAGTGGACTCCTTACGCTTTGCGAATGTTACATAGGGTGACTTTAGTTTCCTGCATCTGAGTAACAGGATCATAGCCATAAGTGGTGGCAATATTTGCTGATTCACCAATGACATATGGGTCACAACCTTCTGGGTACTTAGAGCGAAGATCTTCACCTTGGAATTTCCCGCCGAAGTGGAACGGAATGAAGGCAAGGCCTGGTTTCACACGACGAGTCACCATTGCTTTTACGTGAATGCGGCCTTTCTCAGCACCTTCTACCCACACCATATCGCCATCTTTAAAACCAAGGTCATTGGCATCTTTCGGGTTAACTTCTACAAACATCTCTTGTTGAAGCTCAGCGAGCCATGGGTTTGAACGTGTCTCTTCACCACCACCTTCATATTCAACCAAACGACCAGACGTTAATATAATTGGGTACTCAGCAGAGACATCTTTGTCTTGGATCGACTTGTACATGGTCGGTAGACGGTAGATAGACTCACTGTCATCCCATGTTGGGTAATCAGCAACAAGGTCGCGGCGAGGTGTGTACAGTGGCTCACGGTGCAGCGGAACACGGTCTGGGAATGTCCAAACCACAGCACGCGCTTTCGCGTTACCAAATGGAATACAACCATGTTTAATAGCTACTCGCTGAATACCGCCAGAGAGATCCGTTTTCCAGTTTTTGCCTTCTGCCGCGGCTTTCTCTTCTGCTGTGAGGTCATCCCACCATCCGAGTGCTTTGATCAGTTTGTCGGTAAATTCTGGATATCCATCTTCAAGCTCACATCCTTTAGAATAACTATCTTCAGCAAGAATATTATTGCCTTCAAATTCCACACCAAAGCGAGCACGGAAGTTACCACCGCCTTGAGCAACTGGCTTAGACGTATCATAAAGAATATGCGTACCCGGATGTTTCATCTCAGGCGTACCCCAACACGGCCATGGTAGACCATAGGTTTCACCATGAGCAGGACCACCTTCACCTTCTAACGACGTCTTGTGGAAGGTGTGCCAATTTTGTTGGTGCGTTTTCAAACGCTCTGGGCTTTGACCCGTGTAGCCAATTGTCCACATACCACGGTTAAATTCACGCGTGATGTCTTCGATAAGTGGTTGGTTGTTTTCAACTTTTACGTTTTTAAACAGTTGATCGGAGAAACCAAGCTTCTTAGTCAGAAGGTACATGATTTCATGATCAGGTTTTGACTCGAACAACGGCTCAACCACTTTGTCACGCCATTGAATAGAACGGTTTGACGCTGTCACACTGCCGTAGGTTTCAAACTGAGTGGTCGCTGGAAGAAGGTAAATGCCATCTGTACGGTCGTTCATTACCGCAGCAACTGTTGGATATGGATCGACGATCACCATCATATCCAATTTTTGCATTGCCTTACGCATCTCGACGCCACGAGTTTGCGAGTTGACCGCGTGTCCCCAGTAGAACATCGCGCGAATGTTGTCATTCTGCTCGATATTTTCTTTGTTTTCTAAAACGCCATCGATCCAACGAGAAACCGGAATACCCATATTGTTCATCGGTTTCTTACCACGGTACTCATTTTGGTCGAATCGATTTTTAACCCACTCGTAGTCAAGATCCCACACTTTCGCCCAGTGTTTCCAAGAACCATCTGCAAGGCCGTAGTAACCTGGAAGCGTATGAGAAAGTACGCCTAAGTCTGTCGCGCCTTGCACGTTATCGTGACCACGGAAGATGTTCGCACCGCCACCTGACTTACCCATGTTACCTAGCGCAAGTTCCAGTACACAGTATGCACGGGTATTGTTGTTACCTGTGGTGTGCTGAGTACCACCCATACACCAAACAACACATCCAGGACGGTTTTCAGAAAGAAGTTTCGCCGTTTTGTATACATCGGCTTCAGAGACGCCTGTTACGCGCTCAACTTCAGCAGGAGTCCACTTTGCGACTTCCTGACGAATTTCATCCATACCAAACACACGTTGACGGATAAACTCTTTGTCTTCCCATTGGTTAGCAAAAACATGCCATAAAATACCCCAGATAAACGCAACATCTGACCCTGGGCGAAGCGAAACATAGTGATCAGATTTTGCTGCGGTACGTGTACGACGAGGGTCAGCAACAACGATCTTACAGTTGTTTTTCTCTTTCGCGATTAAGATATGCTGCATTGCCACTGGGTGCGCTTCAGCAGGGTTCGAACCGATAAACAGCATCGACTTACAGTTGTGCATATCGTTGAACGAGTTCGTCATTGCACCGTAGCCCCAAGTATTTGCTACCCCAGCTACTGTTGTTGAGTGACAGATACGCGCCTGGTGGTCTACGTTATTGGTTCCCCAAAGTGATGCCATTTTACGGAACATGTACGCTTGTTCGTTGTTGTGCTTTGCGCTGCCTAACCAGTAAACGGAATCTGGACCAGATTCTTTACGAATATCGAGAACCTTGTTACCAATTTCTTCGATAGCTTGATCCCAGCTCAGTTTGACCCATTTGCCATTTTCGAGCTTCATTGGGTATTTGAGACGGCGTTCACCATGGCCATGTTCACGCAGCGCTGCACCTTTTGCACAATGTCCACCAGCATTGAACGGGTGGTCAAAAGCAGGCTCTTGGCCTGTCCAAACGCCATTTTGTACTTCGGCGTAGATACCACAACCTACAGAACAGTGAGAACAAATCGTTCTTTTGATCTCAGTCTTCGCTGAAGGATCAACAGACTTAGCTTGCGCTTTTTTGATCATTCCTGGTGCGAACAGGCTTGCCCCTACTACGGCCCCGCCTGCTGCAAGGGTACTGTTTTTCATAAAGGCACGGCGTGAAACGCCGAGTTGGTGTTGCTCTTTGCTCACACTATCGGAGCGTTTAACTAGTTTCATTGGTTAGGCTCCTATAGCGTATCGTAGTAGTCACGAATATGCTGAGTTTCGTGATAGCCAGTTTTCTTCACGTCTTGTTTTGGCAATACAGATTCTGAAGCACTAGCCACTTTAGTGGTTCCAGCGACTACCGCTCCAGCAACTGCTGCCGTAGTTAAGCCTTTGAGAAGATCCCTGCGGCTTTGATTTAACTTATTATCGTCTTTCATTATTGCTTCCTTACCCTTATTAGTAGGTATTGCATCGATGTTACGCTTATTGCTGAGCTTGCTCGTACTCAGTCACGTTCTTAACATCAATTTTTAATTTGTTTTTTCCACTTTGTAGATTTTCACTAAAACGCACTTGCTCAAGGGTCATAAATGCGTCAGTTAATTCGGCAACAGCCAGGTAGAAATTGGCGTGCTGAGCAGCCTTGATCTGTTTCGTTAACGCGTTAAACCACGTTGCTAAGTGCTTATTGAAAAATACCTGTTGCAGCTCTTCATCTTCAGCGGTAAGTACAGACATCACTTCACAAAGTGCAGAGAAGTGATCTTCTGGCTCTTTGACTTGCTCTTCGCGCTCTAGACCAAGAATTGCAAGATCGTGACGAATCGAAGCCAATGGTTTTTCCATCAGTGAACCCGTAAGATGCCAAGAGGCGAAAGGCATCACTTCACCACGACCAATACCAATGAATAATTCTTGGTACTCATCGTTTAACGCTTCTTGGTTAGATTCTCGGGCTGCGTTTTGCAAACCGATCCAAGCGGACTGCATTGCGCTTGCACTCTGTTCAATCTCCAACTCACTGAGAAAACTCACCATCTCTTCTGATGGCGCCTGACGGAATAGTGCAGATAGCACAAGGTAAATTTCAGCGCGTAGAGTTTGTTGTTGATTTTCCATTGCTTTCTACCCTAGTAATTCAGTTGTTTAGTTGGGTCTTCCGCCATCGATTCGAACATATCGACAACACGACAGTCTTCACACATCGCAATTCTGTTTAGCGAAGCTTGGTCTGAAAAATGAGAGTGACCGCGTAACTTATTTTGAAGCATGTCAATCATTGACTGTGGGGCAAACGGCTTTTGACAACGAATGCATTCCGCGGCTTTTTCTTGATGGATTACCGTCGCTTGCTGACGACTCGCCTTGTCCCAGTTCATACGTGTTGTCATCGTAAGCGCCTGCTCTGGACACGCTTTAGTACATAAACCACATTGAATACAGTCTTGTTCGACGAACTTGAGCGACGGAGAGTCACCGTCAGTATGCAACGCACGAGTTGGACACACGGCCACACAACTCATGCACAGAGTACAGTCACTCGATTTGCATGAAATATTGCCGTAAGGGGCATTGGCCGGAAGTTCAACAATGTTTTCGACCGGAATTCTTGACTGAGCAAGCGCATCTAGAGCCGTAAACAGTCGTTGACGCTTATTACCCGGCAAATCACCCAGTGCGAGGTCAAATGAATCCGTGCATAAAATCGGAGCACCTTCGCGTAATGACTCTAGGTATACGATGTCGATGGTTTCTTTCGCGATACCGATTTGAGCCAGCAGTTCTTGTGCGACTGCAACTTCATTGTTGAGGACTCGTTGAATCGTTTCAGGCATGAAACGGCTCGCGGCGAACAGCACTTGTGTTGCGCCATTTACTAATGCAGCAAACCAAGAATCGACGCCAACAGACGGCAACTCTTCAACAACGATAGGGATTACGTTATCAGGTAGCGCCTTAAGTGCTATCACGTTGTATTGCTCGTGACGAGAACTACAAATCAGTACGATCGGATCAACACCTCCTTCTGATTCATAATTTGCTAAGGTTCGTTCGATGAATTTTTGTGTATCTTGTGGATTCGGTAACGCATAGTGAATTGCTTCTGTCGGACAAGCAGTGGCACAAGTACCGACGCCTTGACATAAGTAAGGGTTAATCTCAATGCGATGACCGGTTTTATCACTGCCTTCGCTCGACAACGCACCAGCAGGACAGGCGTCAACACATCTCTCGCAACCTTTTACACCACGAGAGCTATGCGCACATTTGTCTGTATCCAGACGGAAAAATTTGGGTTTATCAAATGTCCCCATCAGCGTCGGAATTTCTTCTAATGCTTCAGCCAGTTTTGGATAACCTCTGCCAACTGGGTAATAACCAGGGACAGGAACCTCTTCACTCATGCAACTGTTGAGGCACAGATCCAAAACGATATCAAAACAATCATGATTTAACGCGACCTTAGCCAGATTGCTCTCTAGGCCGTTGTTTTCGATTAGCACCGAAAAGGTGCCCAGGAATCCTGATACTTGAACTGTGTTAGCGTAATACAGATTCGCGTGTTGACCTTGTTCGCCATCAGTAGAAAGCAAGGTTAGGCTATTCATTTGACCCAATTGAGCAGCAGCGCTTTCGATGATGGAAGTCGGACCGACGATAAGCGTATTACCACCACTCTCGTAACTTACCGTGGGAGGAATTAAGTTCGTTAGTTCAACCGTGTTCTCAAATGCATAAAGACGCGCTTTACCATTGGATGTTGACGATGATTCTTGTAGTAGTTGTTTTAGCATTGCTCAGTTCCAGTTAGAACGGAATATTCACCTGCACTCTTAACTGCAAATGCTGTACCAACTTTTATTTACATTAAAATCAATGAATTAGAATATTTCCTTATCTTTATTGGTGACAAAAAAACAGAGTGAGACAAATTGTCCCACTCTGTTAATTGATGGTTTAGTCAAAATGTACCTATTTATTGTGTGGTATATTTTGTCCCATCGATTCTCGCTCAAGTTCTGACTCTTGTTCAACTTCTTCGGGTTGAATCAAGGAATCTTGATCGGTTAGCTGGTAATTATTATCCAGTTCAGAAGACGGTTTCGGCTCTTCTTCGCGTGCGTTGACCCATTCGCGAAGTTTGCTGGCGACTTCTGAAGAGAGATTCTTAACCGCTTTATAGTCATGATCGTAATCATTGAGCCCGTCAATTTCACTGAATTGCCCTGATAAAAAGAGTTTGCGTAACGCAGCCTTTTTGACCGCTGACTCGACCTCTGAAGTCAACAAAGACGCGACGCTGAGCTCAGATTCACTCGCTTCTGCACTCTGTTGTTCAGGGATGTCTGGCGCAAGTTCCAGTGAAGAATCAGCGTTATCTGGCAAATTTGTACTTTCACCTGATTCAACCAACTCAGGCTCAGAACCTTGCGCATCGAGTTTACGTTGTGACCAGCGACTTAGGAAACTAGTTGCCACTTGCTCTACCCGCCCCTTTACGCTTTTTACGTCTTTCTTCTAGCAGTTCACCATGACGACCAATATACGCCTCCATCCATGCTTGTACCGCAAGCGGCATGTCATTAGAAAGCACTAGGTAATCGCCATCCATGTATTGGCCAGCAACACTTTGCGAGGCTGTGAGTATGACAATATTAGGATCGTCTTCGGACTCCATAGTATCAAGAACCAAAAATAGCTTAGGTTGTTGAGAACTCAAGTTAAAACGGTAATCCGTTCTTTCATCCCGATGCAGTTGCAGCGCAATGACTCTCTGGTGCGACTCATCTGGCTGTAGATCAAAGCTTGAAAGTTGCCACTGCGTCGTCGTCCATAGTCCGGTACTAATTTCATGTGCGATTAAATTGCACCCGATTGACCATAAATCTTCGGACTTTTCTGCTTTAACGGACATAGTTTGCTGTTCTGGCATAGTTCACCAACTTGTACACTGTTGTTTGTCAGGTTTGGATTGTGTAATTGATACAATCTGGGTTTTACTTTGCAATATTTGTACCTAGTCCTAAACAATGCGATTCCCTACCCTTATTATAGAGGCGGAACATTATTTGCAAGCAGCACTCCGCGAATGCGGATAGATCGAATAGGATAACTCTGTGGTTAAACCAAACATTATTAAAACCAGTGAAAACCCAATGCAGACACTTGAAGTTGAAGTGTTTGATGAATATGGTGAAAAGCTCACCAAACAGATAGCTTGCGAACGTCCTTTAACCGTCATGCTTAACTGGAAAGAAGTGGTTACCTTGATGACATTAGGATCACGCCCTGAGTCACTCGTGCTTGGCTATTTAAAAAACCAGAGTTTTATTTCCGATCCACAGGCATTGGAATCTGTGATTATTGACTGGGAAACTCATACCGCAGCGGTAATCACCAGTGAAGACACTCAACAAGTCGAGGGCGCACTGAAGAAAAAAACCGTCACATCAGGTTGTGGTCAAGGCACCATGTACGGCAATGTGATGAAACAACTAGAAAACTATCAAGTTCCTCAAGTCAAAATTAAGCAATCAGAAATATACTCCGCGCTCGAAGCCCTGACTCACTACAACGACACCTATAAAAAAGCCGGCGCCGTTCACGGTTGTGCGGTATGTAAAGCCAATGAGGTTCTTTCTTTTGTTGAAGATGTAGGCCGTCATAACGCAGTTGATACGCTAGCCGGTGAAATGTGGCTCAATGAGCAAAGCGGTGATGACAAAATTTTCTACACCACAGGTCGCTTAACCTCAGAAATGGTGATTAAAGTTGCTCAAATGGGAATTCCCGTGCTTTTGTCCCGTTCAGGAGTGACGCAAATGGGGTTAGATTTGGCACAAAAATTTGGAATTACCACCATAGCTCGAGCCAAAGGTTTGAGGTTCCAGGTATTTACCGGCGCAGATAAAATGGAGTTTGACGTAAAAGGCAATCCAGCAAGTTAACCGATACTGGCAAAACACCTCCCATGCGCCCTTAATTTTATATTTCCCGGCATAAAAAGAGTTGCGGCAATGCGAGAGCAAGTGAAGCGTTACATTCTGCCAGAACGAAAAAACGGCCCAAATCAAGGGCCGTTCGTATAAGTAAAACTCTACCCTGTTCGTTCCAAACACGTAAAGTGATAGGAGTTATCCGCAAGGAGGCTTTTACTTGTCTGGCTGGAGAGAATTATCCCTCGATACCACGAGCTTTAAGGAACTCTGAATACGTTCCTTTGAAATCGGTAATTTTGTTGTTCTTGATTTCAATAATTCGAGTAGCCAGTGAGTCTACAAATACTCGGTCGTGCGAGACGAAGAATAGTGTGCCTTTGTACTGCTCAAGCGCGTTGTTAAGCGATTCGATCGACTCCATATCCATGTGGTTGGTCGGCTCGTCCATTAACAGCATATTCGGTTTGTGCATCATGATTTTGCCAAGCAACATACGACCCTGTTCACCACCAGAGAGTACTTTCACTGACTTTTTGATGTCATCTTGAGAGAACAGCATACGACCAAGGAAGCTACGGATAACTTGTTCATCATCTCCTGCTTGACGCCACTGGCCCATCCAGTCCATCAGATTCATATCTTCTTCAAAGTCATGCGCATGATCTTGAGCGTAGTAACTGATGTTAGCGTTTTCTGACCACTTAAATTCACCTGTGCGAGGCTCTAGTACACCCGCTAATGTATTAAGTAGTGTGGTTTTACCGACCCCGTTCTCACCGATGATAGCGACACGCTCACCGACTTCGAATATAGCATTGAAATCACTAAACAGATCGTCTTCAAAACCTTGGCTCAGATTTTCAACAATCAGTGCATTACGAAACAACTCTTTCGATTGCTCAAAACGAATAAATGGGTTCTGACGGCTTGATGCTTTAACTTCTGCCAGTTGGATCTTGTCGATCTGCTTAGCACGAGATGTTGCTTGTTTAGCTTTAGATGCGTTAGCCGAGAAACGTGCAACGAATGTCTGTAGTTCAGCGATCTGAGCTTTCTTCTTCGCATTATCAGACAGTAGACGATCACGTGCTTGTGAAGCCGCGGTCATGTACTCATCGTAGTTACCCGGATAGATTCGTAATTCACCGTAATCCAGATCCGCCATATGCGTACATACAGAATTTAGGAAGTGACGGTCGTGCGAGATAATGATCATCGTACAGTTGCGTTGGTTTAGGGTATCTTCTAACCAACGGATAGTGTCCATATCCAAGTTGTTGGTTGGTTCGTCAAGCAGCATGATATGCGGGTCTGCAAACAGAACCTGAGCAAGAAGAACACGTAGCTTCCAACCAGGTGCGACTTCGCTCATCAATCCGTAGTGTTGTTCTTCTGGAATACCCACAGCAAGAAGCAATTCACCCGCCTTAGAATCAGCCATGTAGCCATCCATTTCAGCGAACTGAACTTCCAAATCCGCAACTAACATGCCCTCTTCTTCGCTCATTTCTGGCAAGGAATAGATGCGGTCACGTTCTTGCTTAACTTTCCAAAGTTCTTTATAGCCCATGATAACCGTATCGATTACCGTGAACTCTTCATAAGCGAACTGGTCCTGATTCAGCTTTGCCACACGTTCGTTAGGATCGTAACTTACGTTACCACCAGTCGGCTCAAGTTCTCCGCTAAGGATTTTCATAAAGGTTGACTTACCACATCCATTGGCACCAATCAGGCCGTAGCGGTTACCTTCACCGAATTTTACCGAAATGTTTTCAAACAGCGGCTTGGCGCCAAATTGCTGAGTGATATTAGCTGTACTTATAATAGGACTATCCCCCTAATGAATTAGCATTAAAAATCAATTAGATATAGCTAATTACTAAATGTATTGATGTAAATTTGGCGCTATTGTAACAGGTAAGAAGTGTGAACTACATAACATGTTGCAGATATATCAAAAAGGAGCCGCTAATCGCTTAACAGCTCCTTCGAACTATTGGTAATACACAGTGGGTTTAGAAGGTAACTCGGCCACCCACTGAAACTCGCGCATTGGTCAATGTTGTGTCGATTCCAATTATCTTGCCAGTAAGGGCTGTATACTCGACACCGACATACCCGTACTTGAAGATTGTCGCTCGCGCACCGATACCCGCAGTCAGACCAGACATCGACGCGTCAAAACTGAATTGCGAGTTATCTTTGATGTTTGCCTTCTCCCAACCAATAGAGCCGTATGGCTTGATTGAAAACTCTTTTTCATCATCAAAGAAGAAGGTATAGCCAAATTCACCTGCCGCTCGAATATCGTCGTAGTCAGAGCCGTTATCATCCCCTTTGCTGTATGAGAAGGTGGTACCGAATACTCGGTTAAAATCGAAGCCAACTTCTACCCCATCCATATCACCTTTGACCGTCGTGTCCTGAATGTTATTGCCTGAGAATTCAAGCTCTGAGTTAACCGTCTGGAAACCGAAACGCGGTCCTGCGACATCTAAGTTTATAAAGTCTGAAGCGAACGTTGAACAAGTGACTGCCATCAATGCAGTCGTTAGAATCATCTTTTTCATGCTGAGTCATCCATTTTATATATAAGTTATTTTGAGACTCAAAATTACAAAATTTCTCTATCTGTGTATTTACATTAATCAGTAAAGTGACATTTCAAAATTGAGCATTTACTCTACTCGCGCACTAGTGTACTAGCTCGCATTGTAGGGGCATTCTCAACTGAGCTAACTTATTGAATCAACGCCGGTAATTAACTGCATTGTAAAGATTGTCTCAATTAGCGGATCACTATTATTAATGACATCGGTATGACACTTGACGCAAAGTTAAGAATATAGTTTTGCAGCTTAAATAAGTGGGTGTTTCACTCGCTTTCATTTCTAAAACTACTAAACTAACTCTAACCTCATAAGTTATAAGAGATTTTTATGCGTTTAATCGTACGCTTTTTATGTATGGCTAGCTTGATTACTGCGCTTCCTGCTTTGGCAGCTTGGCAGTATGATCTCCAGGCAATTCCTCAGGTGGACAGTGTCAGCAGTGACATTGAACAAGAAATAGCGAACCTTCCTGAAGCTTTGTTTATGACGGCTCAAGATAGAAGAAAGGTCAATCAGCTACTTGATGCCGTTCTTACTGAGCAACAAAAACAGATTGATCATTTCCAGAAAAACCTTGCGACTTTCCGAAAACATGGGGGGGACGATGCGTGGTTTGACACAGAATCCAGTTATCTGACGTTAACCAGTCTTGGCAAAAGTAAGGAGCAACTGCTTGTCCTGACCGATTCAGTTAACCGTGACAAGCTGACGGGGTTTGGTCCTTACGGGGTAACTCAGTTTAAACAGGAATGGCATCAAACCCAGCTTAATCTTGAATATTGGATCTATTTTCAACTGCGCAGTTTTAAATCACTGCTTGGCGAAGTCCTGATCTCACCGATTCCTGTCATTTGGGCTGGGTTGAAAGTACTGTTTATCTATTTTGGTCTGGTCTGGTGGCTAGCAAACAGCAAGCGCTTGATTCGCCTTTTCAAAGAAACTCAGCTTGAGTCGAATGCTAAGCCTGCATTGTGGGTTCGCCTTATCTGGTACATCAGTCGCGCCAACAGAGCGATCGCTTTCTTGATCGCGATTACCTTATCACTGCGTGTACTTTCTGGTATTCCAAGTCTTCAGCACCTGATTATCTTAGAGATATTTACTTGGTGGGTGCTCGGTGGTTCGATAGCGATTAGCTTTATTCTCGAGTTTGCGTATCGCAATAGTCGCTCATCTAATCCAGAAGTTGTTGCCTTGAGGCTATCGACCATTCGACGCTATGTCTGGAGCGCCATTGTCGCTGGTGTGATCTTACAAATCTCTATGCGCACCCTCGGTAAAGGAACCATTTACTATTGGATATATAGCGCCCTTTACGCTTGGTTTGTCTTGGTGACCTTATCGATTTTGCGTTTGTGGCGTAGCAAAGTATTCGCAACGGTTGAGCACTTAACCGACCGACCAGTATGGGTTAACTGGGCAGTAAGCCGCAAAGATGCCTTGCTGCTGAGTATTCCTGCGACAGCGATGGCAATGGTGTGGTTAATCATTCACCACTTCAAACATAGGCTCGTCTCTGCGCTTTCAAATTACAGTTTTTTCAGTCAAGCACTCGCCTACCTGTTCCGTATTGAGGTCGCTAAGCAAACTGGAAACAACAACGGCCAAAGCAACTTAGTGCGTGTTAAAGGTAACGACACATTTGAGTACGTTTCACCTGGGAGCTTTGACAGCACCATCATCGACTATGCGGGTGATGAAATTAAGCAGTTGTCTAAGTATTTGATGAGCGACAGTCCGGCGATATGCGTAGTGTCGGGTGAACGTGGCGTTGGAACCACAACACTCCTGCGTGGGCTTCTTATGAAAGTGAAAAATGCCGAGCCAATGTATCTAAGTTGTCCTTACTCTGGGTACAGCGAATTGCTCGCGCATTTGGCCGTTAGCCTTGGTTTAGAAGAAGACGCGACAGAGATCCAAATCTTGTCCCAATTGCGAAAAAGTGACACCACTTACTTAATTGCCGTGGACAACGCTCAACGACTGGTGAAACCAATGGTCGGTGGGCTAACTGACCTGATTCGTCTTACTAACCTCTTGCGCCGTTCAAAAAAGAACCATCGCGTTGTTATCGCAATTGAGAAAGCCAGCTGGCGTTTTGTCGATCGCGCTCGTGGTGAACGTCTGCTGTTTGATTTGGTCTCTTTTCTGCCTCGTTGGACAGAGAAACAGATCCATCTGTTACTCGATACCCGAATCAACCAACCTGAACAGAAACAGATTTCATTTGAGGGCTTAGTGGTTCCAAAACAGTGGGATCAGGAAGAAGTCACTGAAGAAGAGCGTGCTAAACAAGGGTTCTATCGAATTCTATGGCATTACTCTGATGGCAACCCTACCGTCGCGCTGCGCTTTTTCAGGTTGTCATTAAACCGCGATAAAGAGACGGAGCAGGTTTATATTCGCCTATTCCGCGCACCTGAATCACAAGAGTTGGAGAAAATGCCCAAACCTATGTTGGCTGTGCTGCGCTCTATTGTTCAATTGGAGATCGCTTCTCCAGAAATCCTGTCCGAATGTACTCAGTTGAGCATTGCCGAGATCACCGGCACACTGCGTTACTTCCAGAGCCGTGGTTATATTGAGTGGCTAGAAGACAAAGCGCGTGTTTCCGATCACTGGTTCCGTCATATAACCAATGTTCTCGATCGTCAGCATTTATTGGTGAAGTAACATGAAAAAAATTCTAATTGTCTTGCTTGGTTTGCTGGTCATCCACCCTGTTTTTGCCACTGAGGAAGTGGCCAGTGTCGAAAACATCGGTCAAATTGCCAGTCTGATTCGTTGGAGCGGTGTGTTCTTCTCGCTGCTGATCATTATCGCCACCTGGTTACTGCTTAAGTTCATCAATTCCATGGTTGAAAGCATTGGTGGTCAGTTTGCTCAGTACAGAATGCTGCTGCAAAAACTCCAGTCATTCATGCAGTTCTTTATCTACATGAGTGCGGGTATCTTGGTGTTTATGATGAGTTTCCGCATCAATGACCAAATACTCGCATTGATTGGCGGTACACTTGCTGTATCCGTGGGCTTTGCGCTTAAAGACCTTGCAGCGTCGTTTATTGCGGGCATGACTGTGATGGTCGATCGTCCGTTTCAGGTTGGTGACCGCGTCACATTCGAGGGTAACTACGGAGACATTATTGCGATTGGATTACGTTCCGTTCGTATGCGTACTCTCAATGACGACATCATCACCATTCCGAACAACAAGTTCCTCAACGAAGTGACGGTGAGCGGGAACTACGGTGCTCTTGATATGCAAGTTGTTATCCCATTCTATGTTGGGCTTGATGAAGACATTACGCTCGCTCGAGACCTGATTCAAGAAGCGGCGTCATCAAGTCGCTACATCCACTTACCTAAGCCTGTAACGGTACTGGTCAAACAAACCATCACTGATAACTACTTAGCCATTCAGTTGACGTGTAAGGCGTACGTGGTTGATACCGCTTACGAAAAGCTGTTTGAAACCGACATTACTCTGCGCGTGATGAAAGAGTTTAAAAAGCACGGTATTTGCCCGCCGAAAATTGCAGTTAACGCCAGTTAATAACACCGATAAAAACGGCCAGTACGATAGTCGCACTGGCCTTTTTTATAGATTGGTAATCTTTAGTTTGGGTTCGGCATGTTCGGGTAAATAGACACTAAAACAACTCCCTTTGCCCCACTTAGAAGTGACTTTTAGTTCACCACCAGATTGGCTCAGGATACTCTGCGATACGGAAAGCCCTAACCCTGTTCCATCGCGCTTGGTGGTGTAAAACGGCGAGAAGATTCGCTTCAGATTCTCCTCTTTGATTCCACACCCTTCATCTCTAACATGAATAATAGCGCCGACGGATTTGTCGCCTTCCATCCAGTCTTGTGTAGATATGAACAGTCGCCCCGTCCCCTTCATTGCATGGATACCATTCATCTGCAAGTTGACCAGTATCTGCAACAGTTGGTGACGGTTAACCTCAACAGAGGTATGAGCAGAGAGGTGTGTCTCAAACTCAACGCCGCGTTTTTTAGTTCCCGTCTTAACCAGAGTGATGCTCTCCTCAACAATGGGGTTGACATGTTGCCATGTGATTTCATCCTGAACTCCCCCTTGACGGCTGTATTGCAGCAAACTGCGAGTAATGTTTCGGATGCGATCTATCTGAGCATGAATGGCTTCAATCTCTTCTTTGACTCGATTAGATTCATCACCGAGTTCAAACTGCATTAACTCGACATTTCCCAGAATTACCGCTGTTGGATTATTGATTTCATGCGCAATACCCGCCGTCAATTCGCCAAGCGCGGCTAATTTCTCATTGACCACCAATTTGTCTCGGGTTTGGTTGAGTAGCTGGATATGAAGTTCCAGTTCCTCCGTTTTCTCTTTCAAACTGGCGGTGCGATCTTGGACTTTACACTCCAGTTCATTTGCCGCTCGCAACAATTCATTTTTGCGCTGCTTGAGCAGATCAAGCATGTTGTCGAATTGCTTAGCTAATTGCGCCAGTTCATGGTTCTCATCCAAACCGAGCGGGCCGATACGCGTTTCCTTACCTAACTGGATCATTTTGACGACGCGGTGAATGTGCTCAATAGGAATAAACAGATCTCTCGAACCGCGATAGACCAATAAGCTGGAAATGAGCAGTAGAAACAAGGTGGTTATCGAGATCTCAGCGATGTTGGTCATATAGGTGGTGACAAACGGCCATAGCAGGTAGCCGGTATAAAGCATACCAATCACATTGTCATATTGATCATGTAATGGTTGATAAGCCGTGATATACCAAGCGTCGTATACAAAGGCTAAGTCAACCCACTCCTCACCATTGATGAGTACCGTGCGTTTGACTTCGTCGGAAACGCGCGTACCGATGGCGCGTCCCAAGCGGTCATCACTGTCTAAAGGAACGTTGGTACTGATTCGCAGATCGTCCAAGAAGACCGTGAGCGTTCCCACGGGACGCAAGCTATCTTGTTTCGACGGATAGATTAAATCACGAATGGTATCAACCAAAACGGTGCTGTTGTTAAGCAGCAATCCACCATCTAGAAAACCAATAATATCATTGGCCTTGTTGTGAATAGGGATCACGGTTCGACTAACTAAGCCACGTCCTTCTATCTCGCTACTATTGAGAATCGGCGTCTGAGCTCGTTTTACAAGATCCGACCCTAGTGCATTGAGCTCCTGCTGAGTAAGTACATCGAAGAAGGATTCACGGCGAGTGAGATCCATAAAGCGAAATTTATTGACTAGGCTATCTACACGATGAAACCGTAAAAAATCCAACTTATATTCGATACGCTGGTCAGACACCCATTGTTGCAAATCTGCTTCGGGCATCTCACTGTTGGCCACTCTGGTTACAAAGTCGTAAGAGTTCGCAAATGCTTTGACGTGATTCGCTTGACGTTCCTGAATCAGTTCAATGCTGTTCTCTGCCACGCCTAAACGTTCAGAAACATCAATCAACGCGCTTTGCCACGTGTAATGAATCGACCAGTAGATGGTTATTCCAATCAGAGCGAGCAGAGTCAAAAAAATCGGCGCAGAGGTGAGGATCATCAGCCTATAGCGCACCATGGTTTTAAAGCGATAGCGCCATTTTGACCACAGAGACCAACGTGATGCTCTACTCGGCATGCGTTGACTCCTCACCATCCCACTCTTTGTATTTGCGCTCTAATGTCTTACGAGCTACGCCCAAATCACGTGCGGCGGCGGATTTATTACCATCGTGGTAATCAACCAACTGCATGATATGGGCTTTTTCAACATCCTTTAGCGCCCAGCTGTTTGGATAGCCAACCCCCTTGTTGGTATCGCCAGCCAGTTCGATTAATTCAACACCACTCGAAACCTTCATCGAAACAGAAGGTTTGTAAGCATCGCCATGAATCTCACGCCAGTAATGAGCAGGTGGTTTCCCTAGCAGAATACAACGTTCAATCAGGTTCTTGAGTTCACGGATGTTGCCTGGCCAATCATACTCATTCATCGCCAGAACATCTTCATGCGCCCACTTAGGGTCAGGCATTGCTAACTCCGCGGCGAGCTTTTTAGTAAAGAACGGTACCAACTCAATCAAGTCCGTCTTACGTTCTCTCAGCGGTGCAACATCAATTTTCAGTACGTTAAGGCGATAATAGAGATCCGATCGAAAATGCCCTTTGTTGACTTCTTGTTGAAGATTACGGTTCGTCGCAGCCACCACTCGCACGTCGACCGCCACTTCCTTCTCACTTCCCACTGGGCGAATTGTTCTCTGTTCCAACACCCTTAGTAACGCCGACTGCATTGGAAGCGGCATCTCGCCAATTTCATCTAAAAACAGAGTCCCCCCATTGGCGACACGGAATAAGCCTTCACGACTGCGTTTCGCCCCTGTAAAAGCGCCCGCGGTATGACCAAACAGTTCACTCTCTAATAATTCAGGGGCAATAGCGCCACAGTTGATGGGAACAAAAGGCCCATTACGCTGACTCGCATCATGTACACCCCTAGCGACCAGTTCTTTACCCGTTCCAGATTCGCCTTCAATGAGAACGGACGCACGTGAAGGCGCAAATTGAGTAATGAGTTGTTTCAGTTGTTTGGTTTTGTCGGAACCACCAACGATATCAGTCGCGATATGGCGCTTGAAGTCATGACGAAGCGCAAACTGATGGCGTTGTTCAAGACGTTTGTCCATACAACGTTGAACGGCATTAAGCATTTGCTCCAAATTAAACGGCTTAAGAATAAAGTCCGTCGCGCCGAGTTTGATCGCCGAAATAGCGGTATCTAAGTCGGCATATCCTGTCATAAATATCACGTCGGCTTTTTTATCATCGTCGTAAAACGCCTCTTCCCACTCAATACCAGAGCGACCCGGTAAATTGATATCCAAGATGATCAAATCGTAATGATTGGCACATCTGAGCGTTTCTGCCTCTTCGATACTTCCAGCGCAATCCACTTTTGAAAACCATTTACTTAGTGCTTTGTTTAATATCGCTTGCATTCCCGCTTCGTCGTCAACGACAAGAACGGAAAATGCTTGATATTGTGAAGCCTTATTAGGATCGAATGAAGGAGGCATTGTATTCCACTATTACTGTGTGACTATTGGGACAGAGTGTACCAAGTTTCCAAAGCTTGGTTATATTTAATGTGAGACATTTTGTCCCTCATCAAACTTTTTCCTTGTAACTTATTGATAATTCATTTGAAAAAGATCGCATTTTTTTGGCATCAAGATTGCTTTATATGCATGCCAACTTATAACACGTCAGAGTTGGCAGCGATTAGGTATCAAGATACCTAGCAAATAATAAATAGAATGGATTAATAAACACGATGAAAGCAATCTCTTTTACATTAGCAACGGCGTCTTTAGCCTTAGTCAGTTACTCCGCGTCATCTGCCGATGAAGTTCCTCATGTTCGTCTCGCGACTACTACAAGCACGTATCACTCAGGCCTACTAGACTACCTATTACCTAAATTTGAACAAGATACCGGTTATAAAGTCGACGTTATTGCTGCCGGTACGGGTAAAGCACTTAAAATGGGTGAGAACGGTGACGTAGATTTGGTTATGACTCACGCACCGAAAGCAGAAGCAAACTTCGTAGAAAAAGGCTATGGCGTACTGCCTCGCAAGCTGATGTATAATGATTTCGTTATTGTTGGTCCTCATTCAGATCCTGCAAAAATTGCTCAGCAGAAAGACATAGCTGAAGTGTTCAAAAGTATTGCAAACATGAACGCTACTTTTGTATCTCGTGGTGATGATTCTGGAACACATAAAAAAGAAAAAGGCATTTGGCAACAAACAAAAATGGAACCCAACTTTGGCGGCTACCGCAGCGTGGGCCAAGGTATGGGGCCAACGCTAAATATGGCCAATGAGATGCAAGGTTACACGATGACCGACCGTGGTACTTGGTTAGCCTACAACAACAAACTTGATCTAGAAGTGTTGTTCCAAGGCGATAAAAAACTGTTTAACCCATACCAAGTTATACTTGTTAACCCTGAGCGCTACCCTAGCATCAATTACCAAGGTGCCAAGGAGTTCAGTGACTGGCTTGTCAATCCAAAAGGACAACAACTGATCAATGAATTCAAACTCAATGGTAAACAACTGTTTGTCGCCAACGCTAACGAGAAATAATTTTCGATGAGCCTATGGCAAACCACCCTCGATGCGCTCGCCTTATTGGTGAGCCTCGATAGAGAACTTTGGGAGATCGTCGCGGTCTCCTTTAGTGTTTCATTGTCAGCGATTTCAATCGTGCTGTTGCCAGCAATCATTTTCTCTTTTGTTCTCGCGTACACAGAGTTCAGGGGAAAATGGCTTTTTCTTTCGCTGGTCAATACGCTTCAGGCTATCCCAACTGTTGTGATTGGATTACTGCTCTACATGCTACTGTCACGTGCAGGTCCTCTTGGGGACTGGCAGATGCTATTCACTCAGAAAGCAATGATTGTTGGTCAGATGCTTATCGGTTTTCCGGTACTGGTTTCAATGATGCATGGCGCGCTTCAATCTAGTGACCGAAGAGCGGTTGAAACATCAATCACGCTCGGAGCTTCGATACCTCGCATCGTTGGAACAATGATTTGGGAAACACGGTTCCCGCTTCTTGCAGCCACTATTGCTGCCTTCTCGCGCATCGTGACAGAGGTGGGTTGCTCGACTATGGTTGGTGGCAACATTATGGGCATCACTCGCAACATACCGACAGCGATTGCTATGGAAAGCCACAAGGGTGCCTTTGCGCAAGGTGTCGCATTAGGCATAGTGTTACTGACTCTAGCTTTAGTATTAAACTTCTTGCTTACCAGTATGCGTGGCAAAGGCTACCTCAGAACTTAAGGGCGCTGTATGACTATAAAAATAACGGCACAGCAACTTTCTATGCGCTTCAAAGAGCGCGTGCTATTTCACGTCCCTACTTTGAATATTGGTCCAAACGACGCCATTTATCTAAAAGGAGATAATGGCGTCGGTAAAACTACCCTGCTAAAAATCCTTTCTGGGTTGATCAAACCCACCACCGGTAAAGTTGTCGCCCCCAGTGACTCGTGGCGCAATAGACTCTTTTCGCGATCGGGACGAAAAAATGTTATCTACCTCCATCAGTCTCCCTATTTATTTGATGGCACGGTATACCAGAATATTGCATACGGTATTCGCTATCAAAAAGAAACAGCAAAAGATAAGCGAGCTCAAGTTATTACGGCACTGCGCATGGTAGGCTTAGAAACTCTTGCAGACGAACACATCTCAGTGCTGTCGGGGGGCGAAAAGCAACGCGTTGCAATGGCACGAGCGTGGATTCTAAAGCCTTCGATTTTGCTGATGGACGAACCCAGTGCTTCTTTAGATCAAGAATCGATCGACCGTTTAGTGATTATGGCGCAAGACCTTCTCGAACGTGGGTCAAGTTTGGTGATAACCAGTCACCAGCAAAACGCCTTGACCGCTTTATGCCGTAAACAATGGTGGATAAAAGAAGCCACTTTGGTAGAGTCTCCTCTGCTTCAAGTAATAACCGACAAAGAGTTACAAACTAATTATGCTTCCTCCAATGCAAACTAGCTGGGTCATTTTAGCTGGTGGACAAGCAACCCGTATGGGCGGACAAGACAAAGGGCTTGTCCAACTGAATGACAAACCACTCATTCAACACGTTATCGAGCGTCTCACTCCACAGACTGAGCGCATCATGATTAACGCTAACCGAAATCAGAGTATTTATACTCAGTTCGGCGAAGTATTTAGTGATCAATTTAAAGACTATCCTGGGCCAATGGGCGGTATCCATGCGGGGCTGCTCAACGCACCAACAGACTGGGTAGGATTCGTCCCTTGTGACAGTCCACTGATCAATAACGATCTCGTCGAGCGTTTTTGCGCTTCTGTCACCGACGAGACGGATATTCTCGTTGCTCACGATGGTGACCACCAACAGCCGGTTTTCACCCTTTATCACAAAAGAGTTCTTCCCAAATTAACCGCTTTCTTAGAGCGCGGTGATCGCAAAATCATCCTACTTTATAAAGAGTGCCATACCCAGTATGTCGACTTTAGCGATTCACCAAACTGTTTTGTTAATTTGAACACACCAGAAGAGCTCGCTCAATTCGGTACCATTAACTGATGATTGAACAAACACCCATTCCTATTCTAGGTTTTGCTGCCTATTCGGGCACAGGTAAAACGACGCTCCTTGAAGCGCTGTTGCCAAAGCTAACAACCACTGGCCTGCGCATTGGTATGCTGAAACACGCTCACCACAATTTTGACGTCGATAAAGAAGGCAAAGATAGTTATCGTCTTCGTAAAGCTGGCGCATCGCAAATGTTGATTTCTTCTCGTAATCGTTACGCACTGATGACGGAGACGCCTGAGGAAGAATCACAATTTCAATACCTACTGACACGTTTTGATACCGATAAACTCGATATCATTTTGGTTGAAGGCTGCAAAAACATCGCGTTTCCAAAGATTGAATTGCATCGCGAAGTTGTGGGTAAACCTTGGTTGTATCCAAATGACACTAACATCATTGCCATTGCGTCGGATACGTCAGTCAAGGACACCGAACTGCCACAAATGGATATCAATGACCTTGATGCGATTGCTCAGTTTGTCATTCAGTACGCACAAAATGGTATCCAACCAAACCAAGTGGCGGCATGTTGTGACACCCTCTCCCCTGCGTATCTTTCTGTCACACAAGGACAAGAAAAAATTCTGTCACTTGTCAATACCGTTACTGAGAATGAGCCGTGCGCTGTGGAATCTTGTTTTGGTCGAGTTTTATCGAACAACATTATTTCACCGGTCAATGTGCCGCAATACACCAATTCGGCAATGGACGGTTACGCGATTCGTGGTGATGACCTCGATCGTCAGCACTACCAAGTCGTGGCTGAAGTACTCGCAGGTCATGCTTACCAACAACCTTTACAAAAAGGTCAAGCGGTAAAAATCATGACAGGTGCGCCGACGCCACAATTTGCCGATACAGTTGTCATGCGTGAACAAGCCACCGAATGCAGTGACAGCGTCACGTTTCCTAATACTTCAATAAAACAAGGTCAGAATGTACGTCTTGCAGGTGAAGACCTAGCGGCAGGAAGTAATGTGTTTTCTCGTGGTCAGCGCCTCTCTTCTGCTGAGATGGGAATGATCGCCTCTCTTGGTTACGGTGAATGCCAAGTCTACCGTAAGCTTAAAGTTGCTGTTTTCTCAACAGGTGATGAAGTTCAAGCCCCAGGGAGTGAGCAAAAAGCGCACTCTATATTCGATTCAAATCGTTTCACCATTATGGGGTTACTGCAAAATCTTGGTTGTGAAATTTTGGATTTTGGCATTGTTGAGGACAACCAGCAGACGATGGTTGAAGCACTGGAACGCGCAGCTCAGCAAGCAGACGTGATCATTACTTCTGGTGGCGTCTCTGTTGGCGATGCCGATTACATTAAACTTGCCCTTGAACAGCTAGGTAGTATCGATTTTTGGCGTATAAACATGCGTCCGGGTCGCCCACTCGCTTTCGGTAACATTAGCGAAAAACCTTTCTTTGGTTTACCAGGTAATCCAGTGGCGGTTATGGTGTCATTCATTAATTTCGTCGAACCAGCGATACGCAAGATGCAAGGCGAACTTGATTGGCAGCCATTAAAGATTAAGGCAATCGCCACTGAACCCTTACGTTCTCGCCAAGGACGCACAGAATTTAGTCGCGGCATCTATCAATTTGATTCTCGTGGCCATTTAACCGTCGCAACAACGGGCAAGCAAGGTTCAGGTATTCTTCGCTCAATGAGTGAAGCCAACTGCTTGATCGAAATATCCCCTGCTGTTGACACGGTTAAAGTTGGAGAAAGCGTGACAATCATCCCACTTCAAGGCAGAATCTAGCAATCCATTCAGGGGCCAGCTTAGCTGGCCTCTTTATTTTATAGACGGTTGAATATTTATGGCTCGTACAATCCTATATACCTACAAAGACCAAGACAAAACACTGACTTTTTCTTACGAGAAACACAGAAACATTCACGAGGCAGTGGCAGAAGCTGAAGGTATTGATATTTCGGCATACCTAAAAATGGAGCAGCAAATCGAAGCGATTTCAGACACCAAAGCCGTTCGCAATTATCGTGATAATCACTTTAAAAAACTTGGCTTTAGTAAAATCACTTTGGCGCAAAAAGAAAACCTCGGTGTAGGAAAGAAGAATTCGTAATCCCCTCGTTTCAAAGGCTGGCTTTCCAGCCTTTGTTCTTTCTTAGACCTTAATGTTCAGGCAGCGACGTTCCATCCAGCTGAATTAACTGATAATTTTATATTTTGACAATATTCCCCTCACAAAACCGTACATTGTACATATACAATTAATGGCACCTGTGTGAATATTTATGCCAACCCTATAAACCATAAAAATAGAACATAATACTTAACAAGGATTGGCCCCTTCTAATGGAATCGCTCATTACAAAAATCATCGATTCAAGAAATGAACAAGAGCTTTACCACCATTGTCTAAAAGACGTCTATTTACGCTATAAACCACAACACTGTTTGATTGCTGAGTATGATCTGGAGCAGAACATCGCTCATTCTCACTGCTACTTGCACCACGGCGAGCTAGCGGAAAACATCACCTATTCTTTAGGTGGCACGCCGTGTGAACTGGTGCTGGAAAACCGAGAAATCTGTGTCTACAAAGAGAAAATTCAACAACTTTTCCCTGATGATGCCATCTTACAGATAATCAATGCGCACAGTTATCTCGGCATTCCTATTCAGTCGCGCAGTGGCAAAGTGGTTGGCGTTATCGCACTCATGTATAACACCAATTTACCCGATATATCTTTTGATAAGACTTGGCTAGAAACCATCGGTTTTCTCATCGGTAAGTCAATCACTCAGCGACGCCTTGCAGATCAAAAAGATAAACTATTGGAACAATTTGAACGTTCAGAGCAATTAACGCAAAGTGGTTCATGGACATGGGATATCACTCATAACCATTTTAGCTATTCTAAAAATCTCGCCAATATGACGGGCATGGCACCGAATCAACGACTACAATTTTCTGATTTTTTCCGACTCTATATCTTTAAGAGTAAAATCAGCTTAGATCGTTTCATGCTTGATGTAAGCTCTGGGGGGCAAGCTAAGACTCTCACTGTTTATAGAGAAATGTGCCCGATCAATAAGCAATTCGAAATTAGCTACATTAAAAAATTCAATGAGTTAGGCGAATTGACCAAGGTGGTAGGCAACATACGAAATACGACAGATATTTCTCAATTAGAAGCGGACTTTACCATTGCGCAAAAGATCGTTGACCTCTCGAGCAACGGCGTATTAATTACCGACAAACACAACCGCATTATCAGTACCAACTCAAAAGTGAAAGATATTACTGGCTATACTTTTGCTGAGCTAGAGGGTGAATCGCCTTCTATCTTGAGCTCTAGTCTCCATCCGGCGAGTTTTTATCAAAAGATGTGGGCAGAGCTTCATGAACATGGGCACTGGAGCGGCGAGGTCTGGAATCAAACCAAATTTGGCGCCGTTTATCCCGAAAAACTCAGTATCTATGTGTTACGAAACCGAGTTGGCGAGATACAAAACTACATCGCGACATTCGAAGATCTTAGTAAGCTAAAATCCATTGAAAGTGAACTCAACAACTACAAAAACGAACACGATTTTACGGGGCTACAAACTCGAGAAAGCTTTATTAATGCCTTATCAAACACCGACAATCAAACAGTCATCATTCTCGATCTTAAACGTTTTTCGTCAATCAATAATATGTACGGAGAATCCGTTGGTAATAAGGTTCTCGTCCATGTTGGTCATACTCTGGCGACCAATTTTGATACCAATCAGATTAACATCTGTCGATATGGCCCAGATCAGTTTGCACTGAGCTTTACTCAAGACACCCTCGAGGGGTTCAATAAATTCGTTAGCTTTGTTCGCGCCAAGATCGAAACAAGCGTCGTGATAGATAATCATGAAATTGAACTCGCGGTGAACATCGGTTGCTCAAATGTCAGTGAGTTTGATAGCAAAACACACCCGATAAAGCAGGCCTACTATGCGCTACGAGAAGCCAAGTGCGACCCTGCTCCATCGACCTCTATCTATTCCACTCAGTTAGAAAAACGAGTGGCAAGACAGTATTCGCTTGGTGCACGTCTCAAGAAAGCCATCGACGAAAAACGCATTGATGTTCACTATCAGCCAATTTACGATTTGAACAGTAACAAGGTAGTCAAACTCGAAGCTCTTGCACGCTGGAACGAAGACGGTGAGATTATCTCTCCATTCGAGTTCATCCCTATCGCTGAAAATCTTGGCTATATTTTCCAGCTTGGCGAAATTGTGTTGGAGAAGTCCTGTCAGGATCTGCAACGTTTAAAATCTCGCGGCTATGAAAATATTTCGATGTCGATTAACCGATCTATCGATGAACTAAGCGAAGAAGACCCCGCCAACTGTTCGATCTTGAACATCATTCGTCAGTCAGGTTTGTCTGAGAAGGACATCATTATCGAGGTCACCGAGTCAATCCCTCTTGAAGATAAACCACATGTTCAGGATCTACTCAGTGTGTTACGCATGAAAGGCGTTAAAGTTGCGTTGGATGACTTTGGTACTGGCTACGCATCATTCTCTAACTTAATGAAGAATTCGATTGATATCCTAAAAATCGATCGCTCTTTTGTCCGAGATATTTCAACCAATCTCAACAATGCGGTGTTAATTAAATCGGTAAACCTGTTAGCGCGCCAACTTGGGCTAGAAGTGATCGCGGAAGGTGTTGAAGATGAACAACAACTGACTCTGCTTCAAGAATTAGGATGTCGCTACATTCAGGGCTACTTAATCAGTAAACCGCAACCGTTTGAGGAGATTGAAGCAGAGATCAAACGGATCAACCAAGGCGAATAACAAACGGGACCAAATGGTCCCGTTTTTCTACTATTTGATGTTGAGGAACGCTGCACCGCGTACGCCACCCGAATCACCATGCTTCGCTTTAATGATTTTCGGGCATTTTGCTACCGAAAGTAAGTATTTCGGTACACGCTTAGGCATTTCTTGATAAATCAATTCGAAGTTTGATAGACCACCACCTAAAGCAACAACGTGTGGGTCGTTAGCCGTGAAGATATTTGCAAAACAGATCGCAAGCAACTCCATAAAGCGCTCAACATGTACACACGCTTTTTCTTCCCCCTGCTCATACGCTTTGATGATGTCGATCGCTTTTTTCTCTTCACCAAAGTAATGCGCATAAATAAGTTCAAAACCACGTCCTGATAAGTAGCTATCTAGACAGCCTTTCTTACCACAACCACAGCCTAATAGCGGCGCATTGTCACCAAGGTGGAACCAAGCATCAATCGGTAGACGCATATGACCCAACTCACCAGCTACGTGGTTGCGTCCCGAAAACACCGCGCCATCATAAATAAGCCCGCCACCGAAACCTGTGCCTAGAATCAGACCCATAACTGATGGAGAGTCTTTGAGTTCTTCATCCCATGCTTCTGACAGTGCGAAACAGTTTGCATCGTTCTCGATTTTTACACTACGGCCAATTTTACGCTCTAGGTCAAAACGGAGCGGTTTGCCTTTAGCCGCAGGCACGTTTACTGTCAATACAGTCGCATCGTCAGCGTCTTCCATACCCGGTAAACCAAGACCAATTTTACCTTCACAGCCAAACTCTTGGTCGTACTTTGCAACCAAAGCAGCAATGGTTTCAACCAATAATTCGTAGTCGTCCGTTGGCGTTGGTACTCGCTCGGTAGCCACTCGCTCCAGTTTTTCATTGAACGCACCAAATTCAATCTTAGTGCCACCAACGTCAAAGCCGTAGTACATCTTATCTCTCCCAGAAAAAATCAATCAGAAAACGTATAATCGCACCATTATCCATATAGCTAAGCCTACAAACTGTGATACAGAACCAATTTAGCTTTGCGTTGTGCTCAACTGAACAGTCTCTGCCCAACCAGAATTGATTATTTAGAGTGATTTCTCGTTTCTCGACATGATGTACTCGTTCAATGCCGGCTTAGTGTCGTCTCTTCTGTTACGTGTTTTGCTGTTGAGATATGACTCTCGAAACACCTCAAACCACATGGTCAATGTTTGATGCAATTGTTGATGGCCTAATTGTTTGAATACCAGTGCCGCCACTTCCGCCGTTGCGAGATGTTGATCATTGTCCGAACGACGCATCATATATTGCGAGATTCGCTGAGGGCTAATCGATAAAACGGGTAGTTGACTCAAATATGGCGACTTGTTGAACATGCGTCGAGCTTCACGCCAACTCCCATCAAGAAAAACCAACAAGGGTTTGCGTGCCAAGTCGCTACTAGTGGTCGTATTCGCGACCAGCCTTGAGTGATCCTCAACATACTGCTCAGGAAAGACCAGAATCGGTTGGTAATCTGGGCTGTTGAGCAATTCTAACATTGCCGCTTCAGGCTCAGTTCTGCTCCATTGATATGCATGCCCGTCTGCCACCGTATCTAAAATTAAGCGTCCAGTGTTACTCGGCTTGAATACTTCGTTCTCTGAGAGTAACAACAACACCGCCACCTCTGTGCTCGCTGTCGGTTGGTGCTGACACAAACAATCTTGCTGTGCGACTTGGCAGTACTGACAACGCGCGACTTTACTACCTCGCGCATTAAAGGGCTTGGTTGAACGTTCGAGGCGTTGCTGGTACAAGTGATGAAAGGCGTGGATTCTCATAGCGCAGTGTCGATAATGTCAAAGTTGAGCAAGTTTACTCACCCAAATAACAGTTGCAAGGAATAGTATCAATGCAAAATCCAGAAATGATTCGATTAAGCTTTTTCGTTGGCGTCCTTGTGCTTTGCGGTCTTTGGGAATGGGTGACGCCACGAAAACGTTTAACACAGAATAAACTCTACAGATGGCTTAACAATCTAGGCTTAGTCGCTTTCAACTCATTATGCCTAACCCTATTGATGCCCATCGTCGCTATTGAAGCGGCCTACTATGCTCAATCTCATCAAATCGGGCTGTTTAATCAGTTTTTTGCGCTTTCTCAACCAATGGTGTTACTTATTGCGGTCATCGTTCTCGACTTAGCGATATATCTACAACATTTGGTTTTTCATCGGGTACCGCTTCTGTGGCGATTACACCGAATGCATCATTCTGATCAGGACATAGATGTCACGACCGGCTCTCGTTTCCACCCAATTGAGATTCTTCTTTCAATGTGGATTAAAATTGCGCTCATATTAGTACTTGGCGTACCACCTATCGCTGTACTGGTTTTCGAGATCATTCTCAATGCCAGTGCGATGTTTAATCACAGTAACGCTTATTTGCCACACAAATGGGATAAATGGTTAAGAAAGTGGGTGGTTACGCCTGATATGCACCGCGTACACCACTCTACCATTACCCAAGAGACCCATTCTAACTTTGGCTTCTTTTTATCGGTGTGGGATCGGATATTTACCACCTATCGAGCCCAACCAAAGTTAGGGCATGATGATGTCGAAATTGGCATCACCACGTTCCGTTCAGCGCAAGAGCAACGAATTGACAAGATGCTCTCGCAACCTTTCAGAAATCGCTAAGATACGGCACACCAGTAGGAGTCTAAACCGAATACTTGTGTAACATAGCCTGCTGATTACCCGCAATCCCTGCTACCTGCTGTGAGCTTTCGACCATCGATTCAAGCTGCATTTTCGTCTGTTGCCCCTGCTCGGAAATAAGTGAGATCGAACTGCTGACGTGTTCTGTCGCTCGCTCTTGCTCTTCGGTCGCTATGGTTACCTGCTCCACTCTAGCCTGGATGTGAGTCACTGCGGCTTCAATATCGTTGAAAGTAGATTTGACGACTTCACTCGACTCTAACGCATTGTTCATTTCCTGACGTGATTCCTCAACCGCCAAGCGCGAACGTTCGGCAGCAGCAACCAATTGATTCATACGTTCACGAATATTCGTTGTCTGATTAGATGTATCACTAGCGAGTTTACGTACTTCGTCTGCCACCACTGCAAAGCCTCGCCCTTGCTCACCGGCACGAGCGGCTTCTATCGCGGCATTGAGGGCCAAAAGATTGGTGTTTTCAGCGATACCAGAGATAAGATCAACCATTTCTCGGATCTGTTTCACCCTTTTATCGAGCTCAACCATAGACTCTTCATTGGCATTGAGTGTACTTTCCAGCAATCGTAAGCGTGTCTGGTTCTCTTCGACTGCATCGACACCTTGAGCTGAGAAGCGCGTCGCGGCTGTTGACTCATTGTATGACTCGGCTGTCACTGTCGCGATTTCTCGAATTGAAGCTTCCAACTGGTTGATGGTCGCAATCATACTTGCCAACGATTGATTTTGTTCCGTTAGACTCTGATTGGATTGTTCCGCTGCGCCGTGGCTAATTTCGGCGGTCTGATAGAGCATTTCGCAGTTTCTTGTCACTAGAGCGATTGATTCGTTAGTCGAACGAATCACCTGATTGAGTTTATTGGCGATCTCTTTCATTTCCAACGGCCCAACTAACAGCGCCTGACCCGTGAGATCGTATTCAGTCATACGGTTGAGATGCGTCAGAATGTTCTTGAGACCTCGGTTTGTCCATGCACGAAGAATAAACCAAGCCATGATAATTACCGCTACCAGCACTGCACCGCTCGTCAGTACGACGGTAGCTGTGGTTTGCATCGTTGAGCTAACCACGCGCTGACTGTTGCCTATCAAGGTGTTGGCTGTAGCCGAAATATCATTGAGTAAACCGATCGTCTTATCTGCGGCAATCACCACTTCTTCAACCTGGCTGCGCTGTTGGCTAACAAGCTCAAGTTTGGCTAATATCTGCTCGACAATCGCATTGGGTTCAAAGCCAGACAACACCATCTCATAACCCGCTGTAAGGCTTGTAAACTCAACCACATCAGGATGCCACTGCTTAAAATCGTCATACGCTAAGTTGACCCCTGCAAGACGGTTTTTCATTTCTTTGAATGCTATTTGGGCCTGATCCAGTTCTGTTATCATCATCAGTTGAACAAAAGAACTTTCCATCGAACTCACATTAGCAATAAACCGATTCGCAGCATCTGCTGACTCAGGATTGTCGCCAACTAAAAATGAGCTAATGCGATTCATTTCCGGCCCAATAGACCCTAGTCCATATCGGAATCCGTCGAGTTCATTGGCAATAGTCTTTTCTAACGTCAAGATATTGCGCTGCGTAGCTATCACTGTGTTGCTGAGTGACGCAAGTGACAATAACGATCCCGTTAACTGTTCAGTTTGATCTGGTGTCACCGCATTATCAAATTCAGCTGAAATCTTCACCACACTTTCAGATAGCGCGGTACTTTGTTGCTCATGAATTACAATCTTTTGTTCGATCGTTTGTAGTGACTCGATGCTCTGAGTTCCAGTTGCATAGCTTAACTGCTTAACCTGCTCTAAAATGTTTTGCGTAAGTTCAGCATTGGTCATCGCCAGTGGCAAAGCTTGTTGGGAAAGTTCTGAAAAACGTTGTCTAATATTTTCTAAACCTTTAATACTAGTGACAGAAAGTAAAATGACGAGTAAGGTGATGGTAAAAAATACCGCACTGATTGTCTGAATAAGGGACAGTGAAAATGTGCTTTTTTTCATCGTTTCCATAATGAAGATAAGATCCTGATACCGACGTTTCTGGCGAGGATATTATGGCGAGATTGTTACGGTTAGATTGCAGACTAGAGTTATAATTATGTATCGCGATGCACTTCACCTATCCCTGAACGCAATAATCCTGACAACATTACTCACGGCTTGTAGCAGTTCTCCTCAACAAGAAAGTCAGCCCGTGTCGGCAACTCATTTAGCGCCCAATGCTTCTCAGTTGGCGATCAGAGAGTCTTTGATTAAAGTTTATGACCAGTGGGAAGGTGTTCCCTACCGCTTAGGTGGGTCGTCATTAAATGGGGTGGATTGTTCGGCATTCGTGCAAACTGCGTTTCAACAAGCGATGGGAATACAGTTACCACGAACGACACTAGATCAAGTTAAGGTGGGAACGGAAATCGCCTACTCTCAAGCGACAATTGGTGATTTGGTATTTTTTAAAACTGCACCCAACACTCGACATGTTGGCGTTTATATTGGCGGCAAGCAGTTTATGCACGCGTCAACATCAAAAGGGGTCGTCATATCGAGACTCGACAACCCATATTGGGCTGGCAAGTACTGGCATTTCAGACGAGTTAGCCTCTCGCCTGAAATCAATTAGTCGTACAACAAATTGGGGTTAATCGTATTTCGCAACAGCGGAGTCGAACAAATTCTTAACCAAAGCAATGTATTCGTCTAAGAAGCTAATTTGTTCGTTTGTCGCAGGCTTGCCCCATACTCCAGCAAGAACCTCCCCGAGGTCTTCTACTACTGAATCAGCTTCTTTAAGTAACTGGAAGCGGACGCTAGAGTGGAGTTCTGGGTTTTGCTCAAAGATAGCCATGATGTTACTCGCAACCATATCGGTAACGACATCTTCGACGCTCTCTGTTCCTGTGTCTCCTTCTTCAGAAGCAAACACATCAAGATTGAAAGCTAAGTGCTCGATTAGAGCTAGGTAACCATCGGTTTCAACAACCACAGTTCATCTCCATTATTGTCATGTCGTCGATATCCATCTTTAATACTAAGACATTTCAATGTGTTTTCACAACTCGTGTCCGTTCAGTTGCTGATTACATGTTCAGTTCTGGCTATAGTAGCCTACCCCATTAGACATAACTTGCTGCAACTAAGAAAGTTGAAGCAGAGTCAAATAATACTCACGTATTATTAATAGCATATTTTATAGCGAAGAATGCGATGAGGGACACACTTCACACTTTACGAATTTGACAGGTCAGATTGTCTAAATCGTTGAATTTTTTGCACTATGAATCAGTATTCAACGCCATCATCTTCTACACTGTAGTTAAATACATCTGACTTAGGAAATGTTATGTGGCAAGCCATATCAAAACAGCTTTCTGAAACCTTGATGTTCGCTTACGAAATAAGCGAAAAATGCAAAGTTCACGGTGGTGAAATCAACGAATGCTATATGATTTCGGACGGAGAACAACGCTATTTCGTTAAAGTTAATCAGCGTGGTTTTTTGCCTAAGTTTGAAGCTGAAGCTGAATGTATTCACATGTTGCGTGAAAGCCGAACGGTTTCTGTTCCTGAACTGGTTTTAGCGGGTACCACCAAAGATAACGCCTTCATTATACTCAACTACCTCCCAACCAAACCATTAGATGACAGCAAGAATAGTTATCTCTTTGGACAGCAGATCGCCGCACTTCACCAGTGGGGCGAGCAGCAGGAATACGGCTTTGATCAGGACAACTTTGTTGGTGCGACGATCCAGCCTAACAAGTGGGATAGGAAATGGTCCCGTTTCTTTGCTGAACAACGAATTGGTTGGCAACTGCAATTAATGCAAGAGAAAGGAATTAACTTGGTCGATATCAACGACTTTACCCAGTTAATTCAGACCAGACTCGCCAATCATCAGCCTAAACCTTCCCTACTTCACGGCGATCTTTGGCATGGTAATGTGGCAAGTTCTGTCTTCGGCCCGATTTGTTATGACCCAGCCAGTTACTGGGGTGATCGTGAATGTGATATCGCTATGACTGAGCTGTTTGGTGGATTCCAACCAGAGTTTTATCAAGGCTATGAAAGTATTCTGCCGCTCGACATCAGTTACAGCGAACGGAAAGACATCTACAACCTTTATCATTTACTCAATCATTACAATCAATTTGGTGGACACTACTTGGATCAATCAGAAAAAATGATAAAGAAAATTCTTTCATATTAATGGTGAATGTATTTATTTAACAAACACTTAAGAAGGTTTGCGGTTATTGAATTGTCAAACATTTAGTCGATCAATAGTGATGTGTGTTTCGACAACCTTTGCCTTTTCGTAGCTAAGTCAAATTTTGTACTTAATTTCTGCCTAACAGAAACTTCTAAGCATAAGATTATATCGTCTACAGGGAAATTCTTACTTTCAGTGGGAGTCAGTTAGGCGCTGTTTTCGATATAGATGTAAGGAAAAGAGTTATGCATAGCTACACAGAAAAAAGGGTTGCTTGTCCCCATTGCGGTCATACCATTAGTATTACACTTGATGCGTCGAATGGTAGCCAAGAGTTTTACGATGATTGTCCTGCTTGCTGCCATGCAATCCACCTCAACATGACGGTCAATGAGCAAATGGATACGATTGACTTGTTTGTTGATGCCGACGATGAACAAGTATTTTAAAAAAGCGCCAAACGGCGCTTTTTTTATAACGATTTACTCGCTAATACTCTTTCAACGGTATCCACAATGGCTTGTGTCTGTGGATCAAATTCAACGTTAATTTTATCACCAATTTTACGGCTTCCGAACAGAGTTCTATGCAACGTCTCTGGGATGAGATGAACGGAGAACCGCGCACCTTCAACCTCACCTATGGTCAACGAACAACCATCGAGGCCAATATAGCCTTTAGCCAACACATACTTAATCATCTCTTGAGGAATTTCGAACCATAGAGTTCGATTATTTGGTGTGTCTATCACATCAACCACTTCACCCATTAGCGAGATGTGACCTGACATTGAGTGCCCGCCAATTTCATCACCAAACTTAGCGGCTCTCTCAATATTAACCCGATCTCCGACAGCCAGCTCTCCAAGGTTGGTCAACGCTAACGTCGCCTGCATCAAATCAAAATCAACAAGCTCTCCATCCACTTTCGTTACCGTAAGACAGCACCCATTGTGTGCCACAGATGCACCTATCTCAAGACCCTGATTCATTGACCCAGTGAATTTAACGGTATGTGTTTGAAACTTTTCTTTCTTTTCGATGGCAACAACTTTCGCCATTCCCTGAACGATTCCGGTAAACATGATTAATTCCGTTAGTTTTTCATGGTGCTTAGTGTGACATTTCTTTATCATCGCAGACAATCATTTTCTCTGTGCTTGAGTGCGCAGCATTCCTTTGCCTATTCACTCAGGTTTTTCAAACAGTTTGTTGGAGTATTTTTCATTGCATCGCTATAAAACCGAAGCTAACACACTGGTAAAACTGGCTACACCTGTTCTGATTGCTTCCGTGGCTCAAACAGGAATGGGCTTTGTCGATACCGTAATGGCGGGTGGCGTCAGCGCAACAGATATGGCAGCGGTATCCATTGCTGCGAGTATTTGGCTACCGTCGATTCTATTTGGTGTTGGTCTTCTAATGGCTTTAGTCCCTGTTGTGGCACAGCTCAATGGTTCAGGTAGACAGCACAAAGTACCATTTGAAATCCATCAGGGACTTGCGATGGCACTTTTGCTGTCTATCCCGATTTCATTAGTCTTGCTGCAAACCAAAGGTATCCTCGGTCTAATGGACGTCGAGCCTCTGATGGCGAGCAAAACGATTGGTTACATGCACGCTGTTATCTTCGCCGTCCCTGCATTTTTGCTGTTCCAAGTGCTTCGAAGCTTAACCGATGGTATGTCATTGACTAAACCAGCGATGGTGATTGGCTTTATTGGACTCCTGATCAATATTCCGCTCAACTGGATATTTGTTTATGGCAAGTTTGGCGCCCCTGCTCTTGGTGGGGTTGGCTGTGGTGTCGCTACAGCCATTGTTTATTGGATTATGTTTGCCTTATTGCTTTTCTATGTGCTGACGTCCAATCGATTGGCACACGTTCAGTTATTTGCACTGTTTCATCGTCCACAAATAAAGCCATTGGTACGTCTATTTAAACTGGGATTCCCCGTCGCCGCCGCCATGTTTTTTGAAGTGACCCTATTCGCTGTTGTCGCTCTGTTAGTGGCACCATTAGGGCCACTTGTCGTCGCAGCTCACCAAGTCGCGATTAATTTCTCATCATTAGTGTTTATGATCCCAATGAGTATTGGTGCTGCAACCAGTATCCGCGTCGGACACAGACTTGGGGAATCTAACGTTGAGGGGGCTACCATCGCATCTCGTGTTGGCCTTATCGTTGCGGTAGCAAGCTCACTGTTTACGGCACTATTCACCGTCTTGTTCAGAGAACAAGTCGCCCTGCTCTACACCGACAACCGAGCAGTAATCGAGCTTGCGTTGCAGCTCTTATTGCTGGCAGCGGTTTATCAGGTGACCGATGCGGTACAAGTTGTCGCGGCTGGTGCTCTTCGTGGCTACAAGGATATGGCAGCAATATTCAACCGTACCTTTATTGCGTACTGGGTATTGGGCTTACCACTAGGCTACATACTCGCTATGACAGACTGGATTGTAGAACCAATGGGCGCTCACGGCTTCTGGATGGGCTTTATTATTGGTCTATCTTCGGCAGCGATCATGCTCGGATTACGCCTACGTTGGATGCATCGACTCGATGATGCTCATCAATTAGAACTCGCATCTAAATAACGCGACCGGCCAGTCAATTGACTGGCCTGTTTTTTATTGATCTATTGCGGCTCTAAGAAATCGAGCAAACTTAGGCACGCCATTTTGAGTGTAGCCATTGAACTGATAGGTAATGCGACTACCCAATGGTGGAGGGAAATGACGCTGCTCGTCACTGAATCCGTTTCCAATATAGAACCGTTGTCCATTGGGCAATTCGACTAACAGTGCTCCCATCATATTGGAAAACTTGCCTTTGCCTGGCTTATAACCAACAACGACCGCCTCTCCATCCTGCTGTTTCTTAAGCTTGATTAGATCTTGGCTTCGCCCTGCGTGATAGGCATGATGAATATTCCTCAACATTAAACCTTCACCTTTAAGTGCCGTTACACGCTCAAGATTGTCAAACAATGTCGCCTGACTTTCTATTGGTGTATGCTCAATCAATTGGATATGTTCTGTATCCAGCGTATTGACTAAACTCTGTAAGGCGTCATAGCGTTTCAGATAGCTCTGATCGCTATAAGGAATGTCAAATAGCATGTAGCGGATCAATGACCAAGCCACTTGTTTGGGTAATTGATCCAACACCGTTTGTTGAACAATGTGAAAGTTTCCTCTACCTGCCCACAACTCCCCTTCCAAAGGAAAATTGGGGAGAGACTTTGTAAACCACGTTGGTGCAGCTATTGGGTTTCCACGTCGAGTACGGAGAGTGGAACCATCCCAAACCGCACGAATGCCATCAAGTTTCTCACTTTGCCAATACTGCTCTAAATCGATTTCATCACTATAGTTGCTCGCCAACACCACAGGCTCAGGTCGCTTGTCTTTCTCTTTTGCGTATACAGGCGAGTTTAATATTGCGATCACGCTGATTGCGACCAACGAACATCTTAACTGCATAGCGACGGCTCCTAGCTCAATTGTTGCCTCAATTATTGCCACTATCTGGAGCGTTTCTAGGTTCAATATTACGGATTCAGAGTCATCGCTGTCTAAACGATAGTTGTTAGTAATCACAGTTACATTTCGCTGGAAACAAACTAGTTAAACCTGATGTTTTAGCCTCACTCTTATGACTTTCAAATTGAGAAAAACGATTTCTCATATTGAGAAATTCACAAAGCAAAACGTTAAGCACATGATTATTAATGGTTATTTTTTTGGCACGTAACCTGCTCCACTCTATGCAACCAACATAGGAGTATGCGTCATGGAACTACGTAAAATTCAAGCCAGTGAAACCATAGATACACTCATCATCAACGGAAACTTAGATGCTGACGGCAGCCGTTTCGCTCAACCACACATCGATCAGATTATTGCTGAAGACTCTGGCCGCGATGTGGAGATCGACTTCAGCCACGTCCAGTTTCTCGACTCCTCCGGTGTCGGCGCTATCGTGTATCTCTACAAGCGCCTTATTGAACGCCATCGCAACATGCGCATCGAAAACGCTTCAGGGCAGCCACTGGAAATCATCAACCTGCTGCGCATCAGTCAGGCGATTCCGGTCAATTCTCAAACTCACTAAAAATAACAATAACTCACTAACAAAGGACGTTGGCATGAACTTTTCTCTCAAACACATAGCCCTAGCTGTCACTGTCAGTTCAGTGATTGGCTGTTCCAGCTACCCTGAAAGTGGTCGTGGCGGTATTGCAGAAGATTATATTCAATCGAGTTTCACTCCTGTCATGCCCGATGAGCCTCTTGGTCCAGAACACGGTTTACGCTTCGACTGGCAGTTGGCCAAACTTCAGCTTGATTCACTCATTCGAGAAGGTGCACGTTGGTGTTTTCCAGCCGCAGTGGTTCAGGCACTAGAGAAACAGAATCGCATTGCTCGTGAACTGGAAGGCGGCCTTCTTCTCGATGCAGCCAATGATATCGTCATCCAACGCAAACGTCTTAATGAGTTAGAACTGCAATTGGACTACGTAACCTCTCAAGCGAAATGTGTTCCACCAATGGATGAGAACGCCTTTCAGCAACGTTTGGCCATCATCGACAAGCTCTACAGTCTACTCAATGTGGATAATCAGTTTGCATTCAACTCTACAGAGGTGAACCCTAAATATATGGGGCATTTAGCTCGCGCAGCGAACTTACTGGAAGAGCATACAAGTTTAACGCTCTCCGTCACGGGTCATTCAGATTCGGTGGGTGACGTGGGTTACAATCAAAAACTTGCGATGGGCAGAGCACAACAAGTTAAGAGATACCTGATCATTTTTGGCCTCAGTCCAGAACGTGTCAAAACCCATTCCGTCGGCGATGCCCTTCCTCTATATCAGGGAGAATCCGAGGGCGTTCGTCTCACCAATCGCCGAGTAAGCATTGAGGTGGTCGACAAGCAGGAACGCACCGAGTCACCGATGCAAGGAGGCTACTATGAAACACATTAATCTTCTGTTAGTCACCTTGTTACTGTCACTTGCTACTTTGGCCGACGCGAGTGAAGAGCGTGTGGATATCGGCGACTTAATCCAAGTTAATCTGCCAGGCGAAACCTCACTAAACAAAGGATTTCAAGTCGATAAACGTGGCCGAATCACCTTGCCTGAAGTGGGCGCCCTTTATGTTGCAGGTTATACTGAGCCTCAACTTGAGTCGGCCGTCAAACAAGCGTTGGAGAAAGTCTATCGCGACCTGTCCTCTGCGACGGTTTACATCGCCGAACAACAAATCCTCGTTTCTGTCCAAGGGTACGTAAAGTCACCCGGTGAATACACCTTACCTAAGAGCGCGGATATTCAGATGGCACTGCATGCAGCTGGTGGATTACGTGCAGGCGCTCAGTTGAACGATCTATTCATAAAACGCGGCAACGAAAAAATCACCTTTAATTATAAAAACTTCCTTGATACTGGTAATTCGTCACTGCTTCCAAAACTGGATTCACTGGACACGATTTTCGTTCCCGCCTCACCGCTCGTCGGCAATATCGAACAAGAGTTTGACGCAACCAAACTCGCAAACGCTGGCGACAGCGCTGATGGACGAACTGCGATCAAAGTGTTTGGCGAAGTCAACGCTCCAGGCTCATTCGGCTACAAAGCCAATACGGATTTGGTTGATATCATTATGCGAGCAGGTGGCGTCACTCGCTATGCTTCGGTAGAACAAATCCGAGTGATTTCGGACAACACCCCTAAACTATTCAACCTTAAATCCTATTTAGATAGTGGTGATGTTTCTCTGCTGCCTACCCTAACTCCGGGAACGACTATCTTTGTACCCAAGCAAGAAGAGGAAATTAAGTCGGGTGCTAATGTTGTCTATATCATGGGGGAAGTCGCTAGTCCTGGTGCCTATGAAGGTAAAAAAAATGCCTCTTTTATGGATATTCTCGCCAATGCTGGCGGGCCAACACGCTACGCTGAATCCCGTCAGATTCGCGTCATTAAAGCCAATGGTACGGTCGTCAAATTCGACCTAACCGCTTTTACTGAAGGACTATCAGGACGCACCCCTCCGAAAATCAGTGCTGGTGACGCAATCTTTGTCCCCGAGAAAACCGACATGAACGAAAAATCTTGGCTCAAGATAGCGCCGAGTCGCGCAGTACGCATCATCGGAGAAGTGGTTCGTCCCGGTCGTGTCGAATGGTCTGATGAAATGGACCTAATGGATTTACTCTCTCACGTAGGCGGCCCAACATTACGCGCTGATACCTCCAAAATCGAGGTTGTCACCAGCGACAATAAACTCCATGTGTTCAACCTCGATGCCTATATTTTGAGTGGAGCACCAAGCAGTGAATTGCCGAGCATTACAGCAGGGTCCATTATTCGTATTCATGACCTGCCTCAAGACCCATCGGATAATAAGTCACAATGGGTTCGTCAAAGTTCGGATGCGTCGATTTACGTCTTCGGTCAGGTCAACGCGCCTGGACGCTATCGCTTCACCAAAGATATGCATTTCCTAGACATTCTTTCCGCCGCCGATGGCCCAACCAAAGATGCTGACATCCATAACATCCGCATCACCCATAGAGACAAAAGTTACTCAAAAGTGAGCAAGCTGAACCTTTCTCTTTACTTCGAAACGGGCGACGAAAGCCTATTGCCTAACGTGACCATGGGCGACACCATCTACATTCCCGAGAAAGATAAAATCTGGCTGGATCGTTCGAAAGAGTCCACCGTTCGTGTCCTTGGCGCGGTAAACAAACCTGGACGTTACGTTTTCGATGACAATATGACCGTGCTCGACATACTTGCAGAAGCAGGCGGCCCGTCTGACCGAGCTTACCTTGAAAAGATTTCTATCGTAAATATGTCCTGCTGTCAGGGTCAGGCGCGAACATTTGATTTGGTCAACTTCAGTAAAACGGCCAACATATATCAACTGCCTGTCCTTCGTGCCGGTGACACCATCTATGTTCCTGACCGTAGCGAAAGCATCTTGGAAAAAGCCCGTGTTGGCTTGGAAGATATTCTGCGCTTAACCACCACCATAGTGTTAATAGGAGCGTTGTGATGATTATTCCTTCAACCCATACCGAGATTGAGCAAATCTATCTTGCAGCGGAGATGAATGGTTGCCGCTCTCTCTGTCTTACCGCCTGTCAATCAGGTGACGGCGTCACATCCATTGTATCTGCACTTGCGGAGCGTTACTTATTGGCTGGCTATAAAACATTAGTCGTTGATTTAAATACCTTTCATCCAGCATTTGAATCGATCGATTCGATGCCTCAGTTTACTGAGCAAGTTGGATTTTTGGTTGAACACAACGATACGCATCAACTGTTTACGGGGTTACCTGTCCCTAGCAGTCAATCTGCGCTTCTGGCATACAAAGACCCGACCTACCTTACTAACGCGGTATCCGAGTGGCTGCAACAATTTGATCGAGTCATTTGCGACACTTCCCCTTTGTTACACATAAATCGCGGCAATATACCCGCCCAAGTCGTCGCGGGGGCTTGTGATCAGACCGTCCTTGTTGTTATGGGTGGAAAAACGTCGTCGGGTCAGTTAGCCAAAGCGACTGAAATGCTCAATTGCGCGTCAATTTCTCTGTTGGGTTCTATTCTTAATATGAGAGACCAAGCCACTTTGGCCGAAGAAATAGTCCGCGAGTTAAACCGCTTTACCTTTATTCCACGTCGTTGGCGTGAGCGTATAGCAAGCAAAATTTTGACCAACGAATTTCTGGCACAGTCAGCGTAGGAGTTAGCATGAAACGTCTAGTCGTGTTTATTTCCGCCCTAACCTTATCCGTAACCTGTCTGGCTCAAACCCTTAGTTTCGGCATCGTTCCACAGCAATCTGCCAGTCGATTGGCTGAACAGTGGACGCCGATAATGAACTACCTCAGTGAGCAAACGGGAATTGATGTGGTATTTAGTACCGCTCCAGACATTCCTACCTTCGAGCAACGTTTGGCAGAAGGGAAGTATGACATCGCGTATATGAACCCTTATCACTACACGGTTTTTAGTCAGACTCCAGGATATCGTGCGATAGCCAAAGCAAAAGACAAACTCATTCAAGGTATTATTGTCGCGAAAAAAAAAGACCCTATTGAAAGCCTCACACAGCTCAACAACTCTAAGCTCGCTTTTCCTTCTCCTGCCGCTTTTGCAGCCACCATTTTAACTCAAAGCGATCTAAATAAAGCGGGAATCAGTTATCAGGTCAACTACGTCTCCTCACACGACTCAGTCTATCTCGGTGTGGCTAAAGGCTTTTATCCCGCGGGTGGCGGTGTAATGCGAACCTTTAACTCACTGCCAGAAGTCGTCAAGTCTCAACTTAAAGTCATCTGGAGAACAGAGTCTTATACACCACATGCGATTGCCACCCACCCACGTTTAAGCCAGCAACAGGTCTCTGCCTTGCAAAAAGCCTTAATGTCATTGGATTCAAGTAGCGTCGGACAAGCTCAACTACAGACACTAAGCTTAAAAGGTTTTGTTGCTGCTCAAGATGAAGACTGGAATGACGTTCGTAAGCTAAACATCACGATTTTGGATTAGTGGGGAAGCGCATGACTTTACGTTCAAAAACAATCCTTGGAATCGCCATCATAGAAATCATTGTGCTGATCGTTCTCGTCCTCAGTGCAATGAGCTTTCTTTCCAACTCAAATGAGAAGCAGCTCATACAGAGAGCCAACTCTAGCGCAACCATGTTTACTCAAGCGGCCAAAGATGCCGTTCTGTCCACAGACATCGCCACTCTGGAAAGCCTCGTCGATGAATTCATGACGTTGGAAGATGTGGCCTACGTTAGAGTGTTGCGTGATGGCAAAGAGATGGCCTGCGCTGGTGACAAACAGATCTTACAGCGTGCGATGCAAAACGATACCAGCCTTGAAAGTGTTGATGATGGAATCTTCGACTTGCGTAGCCCGATTGAGGTCAACGGCAAAGTCTACGGTTATGTCGATATCGGCTTTCAAGTCGAACCTATCATGATGATGTTGAATGATGCACAACGATCCATTGTCGGCATTGCAACCATGGAAGTGGTGTTAGTTGCCCTTTTCTCTTTCGCCTTAGGTACCTATTTAACACGAGGATTGACTCGCATTGCTTCGGCGGTCAACACCATTGAGCAATCGGGCCCTGGCTTTCAACTTAATTCACAATCGAAAGACGAAATCGGTGACGTATCTCGTGCATTTGATGACATGTCCGCCAAGCTGGAACAAGAATATAAGTTGCTTCACGCCGCCCGCGAAGGCGCGGAGCTTGCCAATGACTCGAAAAGTCGTTTCCTTGCCTCTATGTCGCATGAGATTAGAACCCCAATGAATGGTGTACTGGGTATTCTCAACATACTCGAAGAGACCAAACTGAGTAAGGAGCAGAGAAAACTTGTCTCGACAGCGATTGAATCAGGCCACTTTTTACTGTCCGTCATTAACGATATTCTCGATTTCACACGAATGGAGTCAAATACCCTGATCCTTGAGGATCAGCCCTTTGATTTTCGCCAGTGTGTAGAGAGTGTTGTCGATTCATTCACTCCTACAGCGAAAGCACAAAATTTAGTCTTACACTGCTATATTGAAGGCCACGTACCCAGTAAGGTTCGTGGTGATATTAACCGAGTCAAACAGATTTTACTGAATCTAATTGGTAATGCGATTAAGTTTACCCATGAAGGAAGCGTCACCGTTAAAGTCGGCGCTGAGAAGGCCTCTGAAGACAAGGTAAAACTCATCTGTCAGATACAAGATACAGGGATTGGTATCAACCAAAATGCGATCGATTATCTGTTTGATGAGTTCACTATGGTTGACCAATCATACTCTCGTAGCAAAGAAGGCTCCGGACTCGGTCTGGCAATTTGCCGACGCCTTTGCAATTTAATGGATGGAGAAGTACGTGTAGACAGCCAGCCTCAAATTGGCAGTACCTTCACCTTTGATATCTGTTTACCTGTTGCTGATCAGCTCATCTCGTCACCGGATACCACTGAAAGTCGCCCTACTTTGCAATACACCAATGCTCGTATTTTGGTTGCGGAAGACAACAGAGCGAACCAATTGGTCATCAGAGAGATGTTTAAGCGTATCGGCCTCACTATCGATATTGCTGAAAACGGTGTGCAAGCGGTAGCGATGGTCAAGCAATATCAGTACGACATCATCTTTATGGACATCTCTATGCCAGAGATGGACGGTATGCAGGCATGCAAAGCAATCCGCGAACTCGATGATGACATTACCTCGCAACTTCCTATTATTGCCCTTACGGCGCACTCGCTAGCGGGAGACAGAGAGAAGTTTCTTGCCTCGGGTATGGATGATTACTTATCAAAACCTCTAAGAGCATCACAACTAATTGAAAAAATTAATCTATTCTTAAATGAAGAACACAATACGGAATCAGGTTCTGCTCACACTTCAAACACAGAAAATAAGCAATCAGACTCACATCGAGCTAACATTAAAACCGTTGAACCAGCAAGATTAGAAGAGGTTAATTTGGAACTTGTCGATGAACAAATCCTTCAACAAATGATTGAAGATACAAGTGCAGATGTCATCCCGTTATTGATTGACCACTATCTTGAAGAGTCACATCAACGGCTGGAAAAAATATACCAAGCCATTGATCGAGAAGACTCACAAACGGTTGAGTTTGAAACACACACCTTAGGAAGTTCTTCACTGGCTTTAGGCAACCGTACACTGTCTAATTTTGCGCGTAAAATTGAACATCTATGTATAGATGGACAAGGACACCAAGCCTTCAAACTTAAATCTGAGTTGCAACACCTTGCTGAACAATCACTAGCCGCACTAGAAATTCGTAAGCAGCAAGGCTTTTCACAACCGATGCAACCTTAACTGTTTATCGATAGGAAATCGCCTATGAAACCAAAAGTATTATTAATAGAAGATTCCACATCACTGGCTATTCTGTATAAGCAGTACGTTAAGGATGAAAATTACGACCTTTTCCATGTTGAAACGGGTAAAGAAGCGATCGCTTTCATAGAGCGTAATGTCCCTCATCTAGTGATACTTGATTTAAAGCTACCCGACATGGATGGCGAAAATATCTTAGACTGGATCAACGAGCAGCAGATCCCTACGTCTGTGGTGATTGCTACCGCACATGGATCCGTTGATGTGGCGGTTAGTTTGCTGCAAAAAGGCGCAAAAGACTTCTTAGAAAAACCAATTAATGCCGACCGTTTAAAGACTTCAATTGCCCTGCATTTACAGCAGGTAAAACTGGAGACACTCGTCGAAGATATTGAAGCTAAATTCGACCGTAATCGTTTTCATGGTTTCATCGGTTCAAGCCTTCCCATGCAAGGGATCTATAAGATCATCGACTCTGTCGCACCGACTTCTGCGAGTGTTTTTATTATCGGTGAGAGTGGTACAGGTAAAGAGGTATGTGCGGAAGCCATTCATCAAGAGAGCAAGCGCCGCGATAAACCCTTTGTCGCCATCAACTGTGGTGCTATCCCCAAAGATCTGATGGAAAGTGAGATATTCGGCCACGTAAAAGGTGCTTTTACAGGTGCAACAGCGGATCGTAAAGGGGCGGCATCTCAAGCCCATGGGGGAACCTTATTTCTCGATGAGCTCTGTGAGATGGAACTGGAAATGCAGAAAAAGCTTCTCCGCTTTCTGCAAACCGGAACATTCACTCCGCTCGGTGCAACCAAAGAGATGAAGGTTGATGTTCGCATTATCTGCGCAACAAACCGCGATCCTTTGCAAGAAGTCAAGCAAGGCAGATTTAGGGAAGACCTCTATTATCGCGTTCACGTGGTTCCCGTTGAAATGCCACCTTTGCGAGATCGTGGTAACGACATCATTACCTTAGCGACCCATTTTCTCAAAGTGTACGCCAAAGAAGATGGTAAGAAGTTCTCTTCAATCCATCGAGAAGCGGAATCTGCGCTGAAGCGTTACAACTGGCCCGGCAATGTTCGCCAGCTGCAAAATATTATTCGCAATATTGTCGTGTTGAACGACGACAGTCATTTGAGATACGAACATCTTCCGGAGCAACTGATCAAAAACAAAAGGCAGCAGCCAAACTCACCGACTGCTGCGGTCTCTGAGCCAGTCAGACTGCGACATGATACTGACTCCATCTCTCAGTTGACGGATGCCACACCACAAGTGGCAAAGTCGGATCACAATATACGTCCTATGTGGCAGATAGAAAGAGAAGCTATCCAACAAGCGATCGATTACTGTGACGGCAATGTGCTCAATGCGGCGGTGCTGCTCGAACTTAGTCCTTCAACTGTGTACCGAAAAAAACAAGCTTGGGAGTCTGAGGATGAGCAGCAACTCGTCTGATCAAGTTTGGTTGGTGATTGATAGTCAAACCTTCGGTGGTATAGAAACGCATGTGCTTGAGCTCGCGAAAGGGCTCAAGCTCTTTAACATTCACGTTCAAGTTTGGCTTCTGCGCCGTTACCCTCATCACAACCAATTGAAACAACAGTTAGAGCAAGCGAACATCAGCGTTGATTATCTTGATCGCGATAAACAGCACTTTGTGTTTCAATTACGCGACCAGATTCAAGCTCAGCGCCCCGCCGTCGTACACGCCCATGGCTATAAAGCCAGCATCATATGTAAACTGCTGCATCTCTTAACTGGTGTTGCACAGATCACTACTTATCATGCCGGCGAGACACCCAAAGGAAAAGTATGGCTTTATGACTTGATCGACAGATATAGCAGCTTTCTCTCTACCCACTCTCTCGCCGTCAGTCATGCAATCATGGCTAAGTTGCCAAGCCGGTCTGTTTGCTTCAACAACTTTATCGATAACCACCAGCTAGCCATCAGTACTGGACAACAGATTGCTTTTGTCGGGCGATTAAGTGAAGAGAAAGCGCCTGATCGATTTGTTGAAATCGCACGGCTTAATAACGAGTTAAACTTTGATGTTTATGGTTCAGGGCCGATGGAAACGGCACTCACCACCTGTGCCCCAATCAATGTTCGCTTTCACGGTCACCAGAGTGACATGTCTAGTATATGGCCAAATGTTGGCTTGTTGGTCATTTGCTCTCGCTTCGAAGGCCTTCCAATGGCGGCTCTTGAAGCTATGGCGCGTGGTATACCCGTCCTTGCACTCAGTGTCGGCAACCTCGATAAGTTGATTCGTCACCAACACAATGGTTTTCTGGTTAACTCTATGGAAGAACTCAACCAACAATTGCAAGATTTTGTCTCACTCGACTCGCAGCGCAGAAACGCACTACAGCGCAATGCCGTCGCGACCGTTGAACAGCACTTTTCACCTTCGGCTATCATCCCTCAAATGCTAGAGCTCTACTTTCCAAAACAGTTTCAAACTGATTCTCAAATTGAGAAATGAGCGACCCTTACCTTTCTCATTTCTAAAAATAACTATAAAACAATAGCTTATAAACCATCAATTTGTGGCATCCCGTTTGCGTTACATCTGCTATCGACCTTTATTCTTACGGCAGCAAAAGGGATTGGCTATGGCGAAAAAAATTCTGTTTGTACACTATGGTGATGACTGGATTCGTGGCAGTGAGCAATGCTTGCTCGATTTGATTAAGTTTCTAAATCCGACTCACTTCCAGCCCTTGGTGTGGACTAACAATCGTACATTGGCAGAGCAACTCGACCAACTCAACGTCACCACAGAACTGAGTCAATTTCGGTTGTTACTGGGATGGAAAGCCCCACGTTTCAATCTGATGAGCTGGATGGCGTTGGTAGAGCACGGTTGCGAGCTCATTGATCGAGAAAAGATCGACCTTATTCATGTCAATAGTGGCGCACCTTGTCAATGGATGGTGGTTGCAGCAAGGATCAAGAATATCCCTTTGGTCACTCAACTGCACTGCCCTTACCAGATCAGAGAGCGTCTTACCCTAGGTCTTCATCTATCGCCTCATATTATTTCGGTCAGCAAGTATGTTTCACAAGCTTTGATCAATGATGGCTATCCCGTTGAACGCGTTAACGTTGTGCACAACGGTATTGACACGCACGCTTTGTTAGCCCAATCCGAAGTTGATGTTCGACGTGAACTCGGTATTCCGCAACACGATTTTATTTTTGCCACTGTCGGCTCGTTAATTCACCGCAAAGGGATCGATCGAATTCTCACCGCACTTCGTCATGTAACCCTTGAATACCCCGATACACGTCTAGTGGTTATCGGCGATGGTCCTCTTAAAAATAAGCTTCAAGAGCAAGCTGAATATCTACATCTTGCGATGCAGGTACACTTTGTTGGTGAGCAAAGAAACGTTGTTGGCTGGCTTAAAGGTTGTGACGCTTTTATCAGTGGTGCACGCAGTGAAGCCTTTGGGTTAGTGGTTGCAGAAGCTGGATTGGCTAAACTGCCCATTGTCGCACCATTTGAAGGCGGTATTCCTGAGTTTATCAGCCACGGTAAAACCGGAGTGCTATATCCTAACCATGGGATTGGCCCAATCGCGAGTGCAATGCGGATTTTGATTAACAATCCTAAGTTGTGCCATCGCATAGCTGCCAACGCCTACCGCCATATCATCAAAAGCCATGATTTATCGGTAACGTGTCCGCAGATTGAACAAGTTTACAACACCATTCTTGCGCAAAAAAATAATCAAGCACGCGGCCTATTCACCTCTCTTTCACCACTAAAGACCTACTTATCGAATCGCGTATCTTTAGGAGGCCAACATGGTTAAGTCTAATTTTACCTTGGTGTTTGACCCAATCCCGTTTAAAGGCGGTTCTAAAATCGCAACCAGCGATGCACTCAATATATGTCGAGTAAACGGGAATCAATTTGTTGTCTTGACCATCCAACCGGAATTTTGGCTCAACAGCGAGTTTTACGCCAAACATGATGTCATTATTACCCCTATTCGCGCTGTGTCGGCACTGATGAAAATTCATCAAGGGCCTTTATATTGGTTCAACCAACTCTATTTGCTGCTGCTGTTGTTTATGACGCTATTACGTTATCGCGGAATAACAAAAGTGGTTGGCGCATCTGGCCCGGGTATTGATATGGCGATTTATCTGCTTAGGCGTGTTGTTGTTTACGAAATCATCCAGTTCGTTCATGGTAGTGTTGGGCTTTCGCGCTCTATTGGGTACTGTTTGACTCAAGCCAATGCGGTATTTTACTTACCCTCAGCGAGAGAAAGCTTAAAAGCCGCGTTACAGAGTTACTTGCGCCACAAAACGAACATTGCGGATGCATCAGCGCTAGCGGAGTCTTATCTATGTGCTCAACATTACCAACCATTTGCCAATGGCTTACCTCAATCTAGATGGCCGACACCTTGCCAAACTCAGTTGCCAGTTTGCTTTTGGGCCGCATCGCTATTGAAATGGAAAGGTCTCGACCTCTTAGTCGACGCCATCAAACTCACCACCCATTATAGACCGATTGCGTTAAACATCTGTTTTATCCGTCCAGTCGATACCTGTTTACCCGTATCGAACGCGCCAATAAATCTAAGCAACACTCAGTGGTTTGAAGATCCACAAAACCTAGATGAGATACGCAGTCAATCCAATATATTTATCTCAACCAGTCAAAACGAACCTTTTGGACTTTCCATCCTTGAAGCGCTTGCCGCTGGCATGTGTGTGCTTATTCCTCAAGATGGCGCTTATTGGGACCAACAGCTGGTTCATAACCACGACTGCATCAAGTACCAACCAGGCGATGTCGATTCACTGGCGAATGCTTTGCTCTACGCCGTCAGTGATCAAGAGGTTTTTCATCGTTGTCGTCAAAACGCTCGTTTATTAGCCAAGCACTATCGTGCAGAGATTCGCTATAAGAAATTTGCTCAGTATATCAATGGCGATTTGGCACTGACCATGGCGCGTGTCATTCAGAATAGCTAAACAGTGCAAATCAGGAGGTTGCTATGTCCAACGGTCATATAAAGAACATTAGTTTGTATGCTGTGAGCTTGTTTCTGATGAAAGGTGTCTCACTGTTTACCTTGCCGTTAATGGCTCACTACTTGTCACCAAACGAGCTAGGCCATCTTGAACTGTTGGGGATTACTACTGTATTTTTCAGCTTGGTTGTTGGATTGGCAATGCATGAAAATCTCTACCGATTTATTGGGCCAATCCGCCACGCTAGATTACGCAGAATAAAGGCAGCCAAGTTATATAGTGCGTCTCTATCCCTTTCTGTTTTTCTAAGCATCGTCGTCCTGTTTTTCTACATGGTTTCTCCTTTTAAACTCGATTTATTCGACGCCAATCAGCTTGGTCTCATTCTGTTGGTGCTCTGCTACGAAGCGCCACTGGCGATATGTCTCGCTTGGTTACGTCTGCATAATCAGGCGGATCAATTTTTTAAAGTGTGTACAACAACAGTCGTGATTCAGGTTGCGTTACTGGTGGCCGTGCTAACCCATTCCCCTGACGTAACAACCATTTTTGCACTCAATGTACTCTGTACTTTTGCCCAGTTTCTTTTTCTTCACTTTTACCTACGATTCCCATTTCGCTTACCTAAAACCACTCATTTACGACAATACCTCTATTACTCGATGCCGTTAATGTTGTCAGCGGTTGTCGCGTTTGGTTTAAGCGGTGCCGAAAGATGGTTAATCGCAGGTGCGACTGATCTTGAAACGTTAGGCATGTATGCTATTGCCGCCAAATTCGCTTTAGGTGTCGGAATATTAATTCAACCTTTTCACATGTGGTGGATGCCAAAACGTTTCGAATCTATGCAAATACATGGTTCTGACTACACAGCTAAAGTCACCCAGCGTGGCGTTTTACTTCTTTGTCTTATCGCCATCAGCGTCTCTTGGCTTAGTCAGATTTTCATCGAGTTGGCTCTCCCTGCTAACTATCAGCCAGCCATCGGCTACGTCAGCCTAACCATTATCATGATGCTGTTTAAGGAGTTAGTCGAATTGTGTAATTTTGGCGTTTTGTATCGTAAACAGACTCCACAGTTACTCTACATTAATATTTTTGCGACGTTGGTGGCACTCGGCACATGCATTGTGACGCTTGAGCATGGGCTGTATGGAATCTTGCTATCGCTGGTGATTGGTCAAGTGACTCGCTTCGTGCTGACCTTGTATCGTAGCCAAAAACTCTTCTATCTTAACTATCAGTTATCAGCATTGACGGGTTTGGTGCTTTTAACCATTAGCTTCATTGTTACCAGCCGCTACCACCAACATTTAGAAGTATCAGTACTGATGTTAGTTCTTCAGCCGCTTGCTCTGATTGCTTACGCGATTCGCTGCCAATTAGTCACAATTATCTCAATTAAAACCGTGTTTATCGCAATGCAAACATACTTAGGTAAAACCCAATGAGCCGATACAAGCACATCAAAGCGATCATGTGGATGTCACTGCTGTGCTTCACTCTTGCAGCAATATGGATGTTTGTCCCTCACCCTGCCATTGTGATTGTGCTTTGCTTTGCTCCACTTGGCGTTCTGTTTGTGCTCAATCAGACATTTTGGCTAGTCAGCCTGTTCGTGTTGTTCTCATTTTTCCGAATTCACGAAGCGATACCAGCTCTCTATTCATTGAAGATTCCATTATTACTCTCTGTGGGCGCTTTAGCGGCTTTGATTTGGCACAGTTTGATTAGCAGACAACTGACCACCTTTTGGCACCCGAGCTTTACTTGGCTGGCCATTTTTTGGCTGCTTGTCATCATCGGTGCCGTTTTGTCATCAAATCCTGGACTTGCTATTACCTATTTCAAAAATATTTACTGGAAAATCATCATCATGACTTTGGCGATAGCATGGTTGGTTAACAGTGAAGAATCCGTTAAAAGAATCGCTACGCTGATCATTTTAGCCGGGTCGTTAATCGCTGTCGTGGCGTTATCAAATTCGATCAATGGGGTCGGTCTGGTCGAAGGGACAAGGGTGACCATCGGCCGCGAACTCGGCTCAATGTTAGGCGACCCTAATGATCTCTCTCTGGTACTGATGTTTCCGCTCGCATTCGCGATTAGCTTCGCGACCACCAAACAATTAGGCTTTTCTCGTATTCTGGGCAGCATAGGTTTGGTCCTTGCTATGGCGGCAGTTATTGCAACTCAAAGTCGTGGTGGGTTGCTCGGTTCCCTCGCGGTGTTTGGTATCTTTGGTTTACGATTAGTTCGCTCGAAAACTCTGCTAATCATTATTGGTATCATCGCGATGATGATACTGTTCACAGTCGCTGGTATATCCGATCGCCAATCAGGTGGTGCCGCAGAACAGGGTATCGATGCCTCCGCAATGGGACGTTTATATGCATGGGAGGCAGCATTTAAGATGGCATTAGATCATCCACTAACGGGTGTTGGTCTGAATAACTTTTACGCCAATTATTTTTTCTACAGTCCACACTGGGATGGGCTCAACCATGCGGTTCATAGTACTTGGTTTGGTGTTTTAGCAGAAACGGGGTTTTTAGGATTGCTGGTTTTTATCATCATGATCGTATCGCTGATTAAAACGAGCCGAGCGACCATGACGATCTTAGACTCCAGCACCGAACCCGTTTCACCCTATCTAAAAGCGACCGCTTTATCAGTGTATGCCGGTATTATTGGTACCATTGTTTCTGGAACCTTTCTCACCCAAGGCTTTACGTGGCCAATTTATATCCTAGCCGCTTTGTGTATTGCGCTATCACGAATTAGCCAAAAGCATTCTCAATTTGAGAAAACACCTTCCCAATCAGAGAATGAATTTTTAAACCAATGATTTTATTAACAATTAATTATGGCACGCTTAGTGTAATGATCCCTGCATAATTCAAATAATGTAGGGATAGATTATGTTGGCACAACGCATTAATCACTTTAAGGTGTGGCTTCAACACCACGAGAATCCGTCTTATCGCAAATTGTTTCTCATATTGAAAACAGTTCGAGCTTTCGATATTCCAACCCCACAGTGGTGGAACAGACTGTGTTACTTCTTGTATCAAACTCTAACTGGTTTCTATCTCAGCCTTGTACGCGTGATAATTCACACTCCTGCGTTCAAAGGCCGTCTCAAGCAGCATGGTAAGAGTCTCTACTTGTTTGGTGGTGTCCCTTTCATCTCTGGCCCGCTATCGATCACCATCGGCGATGATTGCCGTATTTCAGGTCAAACTACCTTCAGCGCGAGACCACAATCCAACAATCCGCAATTGCTTATCGGCAGCAATGTCGACATCGGTTGGCAAAGCACCATCGCCGTAGCTACACGCGTCGTCATTGGGGATAACGTCCGTATCGCTGGTCGAGCATTTCTGTTTGGTTATTCTGGCCATTCACTTGACCCAGAATTGCGGGCTCAAGGCCATGGTGATGAGTGCAGAGATATTGGCGATATCGTACTTGAGCACGATGTTTGGCTAGGCACCAATGTTACGGTATGCCCAAATGTCACTATTGGGCACGGCACTGTGGTTGGCACCGGTAGTGTAGTGACCAAAAGTCTCCCCCCCATGGTGGTTGCCGTAGGAAACCCAGCCAAAATTGTTCGCTACCTGAACAGTCAGGAGGTTGACCATGCGTGATTTAATTGTGTTTGGTGAAGATTTTGGTGGCCTGCCTTCGAGCACCCAACATTTAATCGTACGTTTAGCCAAACAAAGGAAGGTTCTCTGGGTCAATTCAATAGGATTGCGCCAGCCTAGGTTGACTCGACATGATTTAAAGCGAGCCATCGCCAAACTGTTGGGTAAAAGTAAAGGGGGTTTCACTGTTGGTCACACCTTACCTGACAACATAACGGTGGTTAATTTACGCACCATTCCGGCACCGCGTTCTTATTTGGCTCGTCGCATTGCAAAAATGATGATCTGCATTCAACTGCTTCCCGTCATCAAGACACTTAAACTCGACAACCCCATCCTGTGGAGCTCATTGCCAACCACCGCCGATCTTTGTGGCTCTCTGGGCGAATCTGCGGTGGTTTACTACTGCGGCGATGATTTTTCCTCCTTGGCAGGCGTAGATCACCGTGTTGTCGCACAGCATGAGCTGAAGTTGGTTGAACAAGCCGATTTAATACTCGCCGCCAGCGCGAAACTGCTGATTAAGTTTCCTCAAACTAAGACTCACTATCTACCGCATGGCGTCGATACCACGCTGTTCAGCACACCGGCCGTTCGCGCAAAGGATCTACCGCCAAGACGACAACGAATCGCAGGCTTCTATGGCAGTATATCTAACTGGCTCGACTATCAACTGTTAGAACGAGTTTTTCGAGACAATCCCGACTGGCAGTTTGTGTTTATCGGTCCTCTCGAGCTCGACTACAACCCGCTACCTAAGCTTGATAATGTTCATTACCTCGGGCCTCGCCCACATCACCTCCTGCCCAGCTATAGCCAGCACTGGGACGTGAGCCTGTTGCCTTTTGTCGCTAATCAACAGATCAGATCCTGTAGTCCGTTGAAACTTCTCGAGTATCTAGCAGCAGGTAGCCGTGTGATCAGCACTCCGTTCCCTGCCCTGGTACCATATCAACAGCATGTTGACGTAATCACAAACTCGGAACAGTTTTCACTCGCACTTAAACGTGTTGCGATTCAGCAGCCACGTCTCGGTGTTGTGAATATCAGCAACGAAAGTTGGGACGCTCGCACCAACAAACTTAACGCTATGTTGGAGGCTCTATGAACGACCTGAAACTTCGTCTCATCGTTATTCTCAATGGCGCGTGGCGACAAAGATATGTCATCGTCGTTCCTATGTTGATATTGCCATTTATCGGTTATTTCGTTGGCAAAATGGCTCCGACCAATTACGTTTCACATACCTCTATGCTGATACAAGAAACCGCAAAAATGAACCCTTTCTTAGAGGACATTGCTGTCTCTACCATGCTTAAAGAACGTCTGAATGCATTGAGTACTCTGTTGAAAAGTCGCCATGTTCTAACTGCGGTGGCCAACGAGCATGGATTGATCAACGATTCGATGTCAGATGCCCAAAAAGATCATGTCATCAACAAACTATCGAATAGTCTAACGGTCAGCCAACCAGGTAAGGATTTCTTACAAATATCTCTCACAGCGCCTTCACCGTCTGGTATGAAAGAGATGCTTGAATCAATCAGTGAGCATTTCATCGAACAGTTACTTGCGCCTGAGCGTTCATCAATTAAGGACTCGTCTGAATTCCTAGCAATACACATTGAAAAGCGTCGTGTGGAATTAGATCAAGCTGAGAATGAACTCGCAGACTTTAGAAACCGTTTTGCCTCCGTAACACCTGAAATGCAGACGCAATCGCTCGCTCGCTTAGCGGCACTAAAGCAAAGCTATGCAGAAAAAAGTGCAGAGCTTGCTGGTGTCGAACGCAGTTTAGGTTCGCTCGATCAACAGCTATCAAAAACCAATCCTGTGGTAGGTAAAATCGAAGATCAAATCATTGAAATCCGCAGTGAACTGACGTTGTTAAAAGCCAAATACACGGAAAGCCACAGCGCGGTGCAAGGTAAAGAGCGCGAGCTGCGCCGTCTTGAGAATGAAAGAACAATCTTACTGAAAATGGAGCAGCCAAACATCAGTAGTGATCAACTATGGGATATTGCCAGCAGTAGCCAATTGAGAGAACTGGGTGAGATTCAGCCTCTACTCGTCACCCAACTCCACAGTCTACAACTGGTGAGAGGACGTTATGAGTCTCTCAAAGAAGAAACAAAAAGCCTCAACAACATGATTGTTCAACTAGAACAAGAAGCGAATAAGTTTGGTGACAACGCAAAAACTATGCACCGTTTAGTTCGCAACGCGGAAATCAAACGTCAGCTTTATGATGAACTGCTTCAACGCTACGAAATGGCTCAATTGACAGGGTCACTCGGTGTTTTTGAGCAAAACAAAAGGGTTAAAATCATCGACCTTCCTTTTACACCCAGTCGCCCCGCTAACTTACCGATCATCATTTTTGTCATTGCAGGTTTTGTCGCAGGAATAGCACTCGGATCCGGTGTCGCGACATTAATCGAACTTTTCGATTCGTCGGTGCGCCGTAAATCAGAGATAGAGTCAATTACTAAAGCACCTTTGCTGACTCAACTTCCCAAAATCAAACCTTACCACTCATAGTGAAATGTAATTTGATTTTCACTATGAAAATCACCCAATAAAACAAACTAACCATATGATAAATAACAATTAAATAGTTGGCACATCCTATGCTAACTACTAGTAAGGTAATTAAACCATGTCAGGAGATAGCATGAATAACCATACCCAAAACGTCATTCATGTCGTTCAACATCTTGCCCCTGGAGGGCTCGAATCACTGGCACTCAACATGATGACGTTTTCCAACCCTGAGCACCATGTATTGATTGTTAGCCTAGAAGGTTCAAAGGAAGAGGCGATTTCTCACTGGCCTCGGTTAGGAGAAGTCGAAGATCACCTCGTGTTTCTTGATAAACCGGCAGGGTTCAGTTTTACGACATTACATCGTCTATATAAGCTATTTCGCACCTTAAAACCGACCACTGTACACACTCACCATATTGGGCCAATCATTTACGGAGCGATTGCAGCACGTCTTGCTAACGTCAAAGCCCGAATCCACACCGAACACGATGCTTGGCACTTGTCCAACCCAAAGCACTGTTCATTACAAAAATTGGCTCTCGCTATCGCCAAACCCTCTATCGTCGCCGATGCGAAATTGGTGAGAGATCAATTACTTGAACGACTTAACTATCACGACGTATCTGTGATCAATAACGGCATTGATTGTCAGCGTTTTAAACCAGGATCAAAGCACCTCGCCCGTCAGGCACTAGGCCTTCCCCTTTCTTCGACCATCATTGGCAGTGCTGGACGCCTCGAACATGTTAAGGGTCACGACATACTGCTTGATGCCATGGTGTTGCTGCCCAATAACCTGTATCTGGTGATTGCCGGAGCAGGTTCGCAAAAAGAGGCACTTGAACAACAAGCACAAAGGCTCGGGATTAGCCAACGTGTAATTTTACTCGGCCTCGTCGACGACATGTGTCGCTTTTACCAATCTTTAGATCTGTTCTGTCTTCCATCTAGGAGTGAAGGCTACCCTCTTTCCACGCTTGAAGCACAAGCATGCGGCATTGTTACCGTTGCCTCCGATGTGGGTGCTTGCAGCGAAACCCTTTGTCCTATAACAGGTTCAGCGGTCGAAAGTAATAACCCAAATGCACTGGCAGAGGCTCTATTAAATAACTTAGTGGACAGACATCGTACGTACTCGCCAAGGGAGTTTGTTCTTAATAACAATGATATACGCCAAATGGTCAAAGCCTATGACCAACTAGCTGTGGAGAAAAACGCATGATGGAACTTCTATTGAGCACTCTGTTTTTCATCTCGAGTAGTTTGATTATCTATCACCATGTCGGATATCCAGTATTACTCTCATGGTATTCAAAACATCATCCGCTCAAGGCGATTAAACACGCTTCCCGAGGCTATAGACCAGTGACGAGTGACCAAGATTGTGCGTCGATCACTATTCTCGTGCCAGCCTATAACGAAGAACAGTGGATTGCAGATAAGATTCGCAATCTGTCGTCACTCGATTATCCTAAAAGTCGTTACAACGTGATTATTGCTTGCGATGGTTGCACAGACAACACCGCCTTAATTGCAGAGCAGACTATTCAAGAAGCTATCTGCGCTGATACGCACTTTGAAATTCGTGTGTTTAACGAAAATCGCGGTAAAGTGTCCGTCATCAATCAACAGATGTCGACGATATCTACTGATATTACTGCGCTTAGCGACGTATCCGCCCTAATCTCTATTGATGCGTTGTGGTTAGCTAATCGTCATTTTCATGATTGCCAAGTTGGTGTTGTTAACGGTCACTACCAACTATTTAACCATCACAATGAAGGCGAGAATCGCTACTGGCAGTACCAAAGTAAAGTCAAAATGCATGAGGCCTCCCTAGGGTCTACGCTCGGTGCGCACGGCGCGTTTTATCTATTCCGTACCCATCTGTTTAAAAGCATGGGTACGGACACGATCAACGACGACTTCATCATTCCTATGGAGATTGTTCGCCAAGGTTACTTAGCCAAATATGAGCCCAGAATGGTGGCGTTGGAAATGGAAGCAACCAACCAACAAAATGACTACCACCGCCGATTAAGAATCTCCGCGGGTAACATGCAACAAGCGATACTATTGGCCGATATGTTTATGCCTCGCTACCGTGGTGTCGCTTTTGCCTTTGCATCGGGAAAAGGCTTACGCCTGCTCACCCCTTACCTGCTGATTCTTTGCCTAATTTCGTCAATAGTATTGATGGACAACCCTCTATTTATGGCAGCGTTAACGGGGCAAATCGCCCTCTATTCTCTGGCGTTGCTCAGTTACTTCTTGCCCTACATATTCAGCCACAGAGTCTGCAAGTTGGTGCTCTATATTGTCGCAGGACACTGTGCAAACCTCATTGGTGGCTTACGTTACCTACTCGGTCTTGAATCAGGAAAATGGTCTCGTGTAGACCAATAAGGATATATTATGAGCAATGTATCAACACACATGTCAATCTGGTTAGCTAAACGCCTTTTTGATCTATTTGGTGCGATCTTTGGTTTACTCCTTTTATCGCCTTTTATCCCCTTCATTGCAGTGGCAATAAAAGTCAGTTCACCGGGCCCCGTTTTCTACAAACAACTTCGTGTTGGTAAATCGACTCCTGAAAAAATGGTCTTCTTTGAAATCATTAAGTTCCGCACCATGTATCAGGACGCAGAGCAACGAACTGGGGCTGTTTGGGCAACCGAAAACGACCCAAGAATCACGCCTGTTGGTCGCTTTCTGCGTAAAACGCGCCTAGATGAAATCCCCCAGCTGTTTAACGTGGTAGTCGGAGATATGTCTTTGATAGGCCCAAGACCGGAACGTCCAAGTTTTTACAACAAGCTGGAAGCAGCCATTCCCTATTTCGCTGACCGAACCTATGGCGTGATGCCAGGTATTACCGGATTGGCTCAGGTTAACCAAGGTTATGACACTTGTATTGATGATGTGCGTAGGAAAGTCGGCTACGACCACAGTTACGCGTTGTCACTCTGTTCGATGAAATCTTGGTTAGCAATGGACATGAGTATCATCACAAAAACCATCATTGTTATGTTTGATGGCCGAGGACGATAGTCGTTGCATGTGTGTGATTTAATGCACATTTTCGTATCTAATGCGGATAAAACTACGACAATTCGCTTAGATATAAAGCAAACGAGCTAAAATCGATAAAAATGCTCTTGCACGATCGAATAACTCTCGGTAACATCCGTCTCGTTCTTAAGGAATGGGTCCGTAGCTCAGTTGGTTAGAGTACTACCTTGACATGGTAGGGGTCGGCGATTCGAGTTCGCCCGGACCCACCAAATTTAGTTCTTAGGAACAAAACGCAAAGCCCGCTTAATGCGGGCTTTGTTGTATTTCACGTTTCTACTTTATCTTGAATCAAAATTATTTGTCATTTTGACTTTCATTTAGCTACCCATTTGGGGTCGGTTCCAAAACTCACACCACTGAAAGTTCTCCTAGTCGAACCGCGCTAGAGCACAAATAGCCAAATACTGGCTGATTGACGCCTCTTATCAACATGCTTTTCTGGACGTAGCTAAAAACTCTACTAAGTCAGTCCCATAACCCTAACTCCTCCAATACACGGAATGTATCAAATGGTTTAGGAAACGCATTTTGCATTCTTATTATCTCATTCATATCTAAATGGGAGATGTCTACGCTAAACTCGAAAGGTTCTGATATTGATGAGTTTTCAAGTGCCTCACGCTGTTGGGACGTAAGTTGATTACTTAACCCTCTAAGTGTTTCCATTTCTTGAGATGAACATTGTTCCGAGTTACTCAAAGAGATATAACCAATAACTAAACGCTTATCAATTTTAGACAATCCCTTAAACCAATCATTTACAGGAAACGGTTCTACATTTGAAGTCATTTCATTGTTACAACGTTCAATCGCATCACCTACTTCGATAAGTGCCTGATTAAAAGTTGTCGCACTTTGCGAGGTAAAAGATACAAGTAACAAGAAAATACTATAACGACGCATCAGCAACACACCTCCAAAATTCTCTCTCTTCACCATGGCTATATAAAGCTTCCATTGTGGCGATTTTCCTAATACGTTCTTTGGTTGTCTTTCCTGCCCCCTGAACAACCCTTGAAAACTCTACCCAGTCATAACCTGCAATGTTGATTAATTTATCTGCGGCATGACTTCTACCTAGAAATATATCTAGAATAGGAACAAAGCCTAAAGCAATAACAAGGTAATTACTTTGCTCTGCTACATACTGAATCTCTTTTACTGCATCTTTACTTCGACTTGAGAGTTTTAAATTGTTGATAGAGCAATAACCTAATTTTGTCACAACCACACCCCATACAAACCGCGTTGTATATAAGAAGACTCTATCAACTGCTTTCTACATGTCTATACGGAAGAATCTGAACTTATTTAATCTGCGCCACACCATCACATTATTGTTTCAGCTCAATGGTCCCAAATTGGCTTCGGTTATACGCACACAAACCTTGACGCTGATGCGTCAGAGCGTTACTTAAATGGCAAATACCGTAATGCCGTTGATAAAACTTATGGCGGCTTGTACGTAGACCTAGGAGTTAGCCTAACCGAGGCGCTGTTTGTTGCAGGCAATGCCAGCTTTGTGACTCGCTTGAGCTCGGAAATTGATTCTTGGCAAGCCGGCGCTGGATTTAATTCGTTCTCAGTTCGTATCGCGAAGCATATGTTTTATGGGTACGATACTCATCACTGATATTGGTGATTTGTGTTCAGATATTTGATAGGATCGGCGCCTTATTCAGGACCGAGCGATACCATGAACCGTAAAAAGAAGATCAATAGCATCTTAAAAGCTAAGCAAAAGAAGATAAACGCTAAGCTACATAAGAGTAATAAACCTCGCTACATCTCAAAAGCCGAGCGCGCTAAGCTAGAAGCAGAAGAGGCAAACCTCAACAATGAAGAGGCGTTGGTCGAGCAAGAATCAGCGGCAAGCGAACAACACGCTCAACACTAATTTCCAAATAGAAAAGCCAGTCGGGTTTACCCAACTGGCTTTTTTGTTCTTCCCTTTGGTCACTGACCCGCTTCATAGCCACCATCAAACGAAACCAACTTGATTTCCAGTTTAGCTCCGAAGTAGCGAAGTGCTAGCTTGGGGTCTTGGTTGTCAGTGACTTTCTTTCCTAGCGCTTCCAACAGCTCAGCCATAAAATCTTTAACTGGTTGTTCCGCATCAGCCAAATGCTGTTCTAGAGTATGATTATGCATTAGATTCCTAGCCATAACGTTATCAATCAATCGTTTATAGTTAAGTCCTTATTCAACCGAGGACATTAAAATGGAAACTATAAAAACGATCTTAAATGGCAATCACTACCGCTATTCGTTTCACCACTGTGAAGGTTCAGACCAATACGCTATTTTTCTTTTAGGCGCGTTACAGGACATAGAAAGTGTCCACAGTTTCTCGACCTTCTTTGCGACAAAATTGAACTGTATAACCATTGAGGTTCCTGGAACCGGTCATACAGAAAATCTTGAATCGACAGTCAGTATACGTTCACAAGCGATTATGTTGCGCGATTTTATCGAGTATTTAGGGGTTAAAAATGCCCATATTATTGGCTTTTCTTATGCTACAGCTGTTGCGGTAGAACTGTGCGACATATGGCCGCATGTGCTGTCGATGTCGATTTGTGGTGGCGTCCCAGGCATCCCTTCTTCGGGACGTCTTGCGACTAAGAAAATGATCGCGGCTGCGATGGACAACCCAACGAGCTTTGCGCAGTCATTTACTGAGTCTTTGACTGTAAACAACAGCGATATTCCACGTAACAAAGCCATCATTAAGGCGACAGTCAGGAGCATCACTAATATGTCACAACAGCGTATTGACGTGTTCTTTGAGAACTCCGTTAGATTGCTGGTTCATACACCGTCCAATGTGACCAATATCTCTGTACCATGCACAATATGTGTTGGTGAGTTTGATCCATATGTCACGAAGGAAACCGCTCAATCCTTTGCAAACCAACTCAAAAATGGTCGCCTTGTGGTGATAAAAAACGCCGACCATTTAGTCCATTTGCAATATCCCGACAAGGTTGCCGCTCTAATGTTAGCCCAAGCGAATTCAGCGATAGCGCTCGATGAAGCTCTGTTAGCATTAACCTAAATAACTAGTGAACATTGTTGTTTTTTAGTGAGATATAATCAACTCAAGGCTCTGCGCAATTTGAGTTGATTATTTCCACTTGATGGAACTAGATCACATTTTTTATATAGATCTTTGATAGTGTGGTCAGTATTTCTACTGCACGCTTCTTACATTCACCCTTTAAATAACGCAATGCTTCTACGATCAGTGCGTCACGCAAATGCTGGATTTGACGTAATTGATGAAATTGTGGGAATAAACGCATTTCACTGGTGAAATTTACGTGCGAGTTAAGTTCAAAACCCAGTTTGACCCTAAATCCTATCGCGACCGAAAAATCTCTTACTTTATTCACATCTTCAAGTTGCTGATATTGATACTCTGAAAGGCCTAAAACTCGCGAGATAACATCAATAGGAATTTGGTGTTCTAAGCGAAAACGTTTAACTGTAATCGCAACTGAGCGGTAGTAGTCGATCGCAAAGGCATTGATATCTAACACTGGCGGTGGCAACAACTCGTTGTAGTTAATATCAGGATCGCTCTGAGATTCTACGTCAGAACGAAAAGATCGAAACTGTTGCTTATTCTCCTCACTCATCATATTCGTCACGAGATCGAGGTAAAGGTGAAATTGTTCGGCTGGAAGTCGACCAATGCAGTACAAAGCTTCGATGGCTTTGTCATCCATTCCTCGGTAATGCTCTTTCATTTTGAGGGCAAGATAAAAGCTGGTCATCGGAACCATCATGACCCACGACATTGCTGCCACGACATGGATTGGTCTGATCGAGTGATAGCTTTGCTGCATGTAACGCTTTAGAGTCGAGCCATTGATACCTGTTGTTCGCTGCTCTAAGTCGCGAAATGACATCCCTTGAGCACGTCGAATAAAGGACATAGACACAGCCATATCCGTATCAATGGTTTTCAGTAGTGTATCTAACGTTTCGATCTTTTGTTCTGAAACGCTGATTGTGACCTGATCCGCTCGATTTAACATACAACAAAACCTAACTAAAACAATGAATAAGCTACCTACAGTTGAGTCGGTAACTCTACCATAATCTGTGCAAACCTTGAACAATCAGTCGCAACCAGTGGGTAGGATATTGAACCACCCATCATCTTGTCTCAGCATGCCAGTTTGGTTGTCAGTTACGTGTGATAATTAGATTTCTATCGATAGCGATATAACGGTCAGCGGCATCAATAAGTGATTGCGCGGTAAGTCCTGGTACGCCAAAAACGTCTACTTTCGTCGCAAATCGAGTCTGAATTCTATCCACTAACACGTCGAAGTCACCATCACCAGTCAGCAGAATAACGCGATCTACTTGCGATGCCGTCTCATAAACATCCAGTGCTAATCCAACGTCCCAGTCCCCTTTCGCACTGCCATCATTTCTTTGGATAAAGGGTTTGAGTTTAACGTTAAAGCCAATGCCGCGAAGAATATGATGAAACTGACGCTGTTTGGGATCATGTGAAGCAATGGCATAGGCATTTGCTGCAATCACCTCTCTACCTTCTGTGGCGATATACCAAAACTGGTTGTAATCAAAATTGGCGCGATATTTATCTCGCGTGGTGTAGTAGATGTTTTGAACGTCTACGAATATAGCCACTTTTTCCATAGATACTTTTGAGCTTAGAGTGATGCCCTGACTCTAACAGAATCAGGGCATCAGTGCAGCAGTCATCACGGCTAGTTGTACCATTTCAGTTTGTCGTGCAAAGACGTCACACTGCCCACGACAATCAGTGCGGGGCTCACAGCTTGCTCTGCCAGCGACGCTAAATCTTTGAGCGGGCCAGTAAAGACTCGCTGTTCGCGGCGCGTGCCATTTTCTATTATTGCGCAGGACATCTGCTCATCTAAACCCGTTTCGAGCAGCTTCTCAGCAATATAGCCACTCTGTTTTAGTCCCATGTAGAATACCAAGGTGTTGTTCGATTGAGCCAGAGAACACCACTCTATTTCACGGCCATCTTTCTGAACATGACCAGTAATAAACTGCACGCTTTGCGCATGGTCTCGATGAGTCAACGGAATGCCTGCATAAGCGGTTGCGCCTGCTGCTGCCGTAATCCCAGGAACCACTTCAAATCCAATCCCATGTTCAGCCAGTTCTTCTAGCTCCTCTCCACCTCGACCGAATATAAACGAGTCACCACCTTTAAGTCTGACGACTCGTTTGCCTTGGCTTGCTTTATCGACGAGTAATTGATTGATCTGTTCCTGCGGTACACAGTGGTAATCGAGCTTTTTACCAACGTAGATCATTTCTGCTTGGGTATTTGCTAAAGCGAGAATGTCTGGGGAGACTAAGCGATCATAAACAACCACTTCTGCCTGCTGAATGACGCGATACCCTTTAACAGTCAGTAGCTCTGGATCACCAGGGCCAGCTCCCACTAAAGAAACGAAGCCGCTGTGAAGTGGTGAAATATTAGAAGCAGTCATAGTCACGCCCTTTGAGAAAATTTGAATATAAAAAGTAACACTCACAGCGAGGAATGAAGTGGCTACTTTTTATAGTCAACTAACGTTAAAACTAAAAGATGCCCCATGATTTCACATGGGGCGGTATTGAGATTATTTCGCTAGTACTGGTTTCGCGTTTACTTCTTCAGCATCAGACAGTGCAGGCGCCGCTTTCGCATGCGTTAGGTATAGAGGAAGACAAGTCATTAGCAGACCACCAACAATGTTACCCAAGATGGTTGGAATGAGGTTGAAGTTCAACCAAGTCGCGATACCAAAATCGGCACCCAGAATCATACCTAGTGGGAATAGGAACATATTGACGACTGTGTGCTCAAACACAAGAGCAAAGAAGATGAAGATCGGGAACCACATCATTGCAATGCGGCCAGCCAATGTACGACCTGTCATGTTACCAATCACACCCAGACACACCATTAGGTTACAGAAGATACCGCGTACGAAACAGGTGATCCAACCGTCCATACCCATGTTCTCGAAACCAAGGCTACGTGCCGTCGATACCGCAATGAATTTTTGTGCAACGGCATTTGGTTCGAGTGAGAAGTTACCCGTCAATGAGACTGCAACAAGAAACGCAACAATCAGAGAGCCAATGAGGTTACCAAGTCCAACCAGACCCCAACAACGGAATACGCGGTTCCAAGTAATACCAGGGCGATTTTCAAGCTTAGCCAGAGGTGCAAGACCGAAGACACCGGTTACTAGGTCATAGCCCATCACGCTAAGAATGACAAAACCCACTGGGAACACTAACGCGCCAACCACGCCCATGCCCGTTTGAACGATGGTCGTAATCGCAACAACAACCGCCAATGACAAAATGATACCTGCCATCGTGCCACGCAAAAGCAAGTCACGAGTACTTGTTTTGGTTTTTGCTTCACCCACGTTAATCATGGTTTGTACAAATTCAGCAGGTTTAAAATCAGTAGACATGAATGTGTCCTTATTCAAAGTAAAAGTTAAAAGTTGAAATCGAATAGTGAAAGGCTCGCTGTTTCTCTGTTCCTCACTGTGAAACAGCAAACCTTTAGGCTATTAAATCTCGCCTTAACGCTAGGTTAAGCTGCGATTTCTACCTGCCCTTTTACTACACGAGCCTTATAGGCTTTGACGTTGAACTGCTGGTTTTCCATGCATACGCCAGTCATCAGGTTGAAGCGCTGCTTTTTCAATGGACTCGCCACCCATAATTCATCGCTATGTTCAACAATCAAACCACGTGACAACACGTTCGACTGATAGAAAGGATCCATGTTGCTAATCGCAAACACTTCTTCAGTCTTGGTTGGACGAAAGATCGCGACTTGTTCGCCTTCAACTAACGCACACACACCTGTTCCCGGGATGATGTCTTCAATGTTACATACTTTGGTAAATGCCATGATGTCGTCTCCCACTTAAACCAATTCAACATGAAGGATATCGCCCTTCACTTCAGGGTGTTTTTCCGTAAATGTAGCCGGACGATGCTGAGCACGCTCTTGAACGAACACGACATTGTCATCACGCTGATCTGAGTTAATGAAGTGAGCAAAGCGTTTTAGCTGAGCGGGGTCATTCACGGTATCAGTCCATTCACAGCGGAACTCTTCAACCAACTTAGCCACATCGGCTTCAAGCTGATCATTGATGCCTAGTTTGTTGTCAACAATCACTTCACGTAGATAGTTGATGCCACCTTCTAGGTTTTCCATCCATACTGAAGTGCGTTGAAGCGGTGCCGCTGTACGGATATAGAACATCATGAAACGGTCGATGTATTTGATCAGAGTTTCTTGGTCAAGATCGCTTGCTAGAAGATCGGCATGGCGTGGTTTCATACCGCCATTACCACAGACGTACATGTTCCAACCTGCGTCTGTTGCGATGATACCTAAATCTTTACCTTGTGCTTCAGCACACTCTCGAGTACAGCCAGAGACACCGAACTTCATCTTGTGAGGAGTACGGATACCTTTGTAACGGTTCTCAATCATCACACCCAGACCCACAGAGTCCTGCACGCCGTAACGACACCACGTTGAACCTACACATGTCTTCGCCATACGCAGCGCTTTAGCGTATGCCTGACCAGTTTCATAGCCCGCGGCAATCAGTTTGCTCCAGATCGCAGGAAGATCATCCTTCTGCGCACCGAATAGACCGATACGTTGAGCACCTGTCACCTTCGTATAAAGATTGTATTCAGCGGCAACTTCAGCCAGTACTTTCAATGCTTGAGGGGTTACTTCACCGCCCGCCATACGCGGAATGACTGAGTAAGTACCATCTTTTTGCATGTTACCTAGGAAGTTATCGTTGGTATCATGCAGTTTAACCAATTCAGGTTTAAGAATGTGCTCACCCCAGCATGACGCTAGAATTGAACCCACAAGTGGCTTACACACCTCACAGCCATAACCCTGACCGTATTTCTCTAACAACTCTTCGAATGACTTGATCTCTTCGATTCGAATCAGATGGAACAGTTCTTGACGAGAGTATGCGAAATGCTCACAAACATCGTTCTTCACTTCAACGCCCGCTTTGGCAAGCTCTGCGTTCAGTACAGAAGTCACTAATGGGATACAACCACCACAGCCAGTACCCGCACCTGTTACCGCTTTAATGTCACCAATCGTGTGGTGCCCATCAGCAACAGCCTGAGCAATCTTGCCTTTAGTAACATCGAAACAAGAACAGATAACCGCTGACTCTGGCAGTGCATCTGCACCCAATGTTGGTTTCTCTGCCCCCGCATGAGCAGGAAGAATAAGCGTATCTGGGTGTTTCGGTAGCTCAATTTCATTAAGCATTAATTGCAGCAAATCGCCGTAATCCGACGTATCGCCAACCATTACTGCACCAAGCAACGTCTTATTGTCTTCAGAAACAATCAGGCGTTTATAGACTTCTTGCTCTTCGTTTTGGTAGACATAGCTCTTACAGCCTGGAGTACGACCGTTGGCATCACCAATAGAACCTACTTTTACACCAAGCAGTTTTAGTTTTGCAGACATGTCTGCACCTTCAAACTTGCTCTCATTACCGACAAGGTGGTCAACGGCAACCGTCGCCATTTTGTAACCCGGTGCCACTAGGCCATAGAAAGTATTGTTCCACGATGCACATTCGCCAATCGCGTAAATGTTCTTATCCGTGGTTTGACAGTGGTCGTCAATCTCAATACCCCCTCGCGGTGCAACGCCTAACCCCATTTGACGAGCAAGTTTATCTTGTGGACGGATACCCGCCGAGAACACGATAAAATCTGTCTCAAGCTCGGTCCCATCCGCAAAACGCATAACGTTTCTCGCTTCTTTACCCTCAGGTGCAATTTCAAGCGTGTTCTTGCTAGTGTGTACCTTCACACCCATGCTTTCGATTTTGTGACGCAGTTGATTACCGCCCGCTTGGTCTAACTGCTCCGCCATCAACTTAGGTGCAAACTCAACAACATGAGTCTGCACACCTAGCGCTTTCAATGCGCCAGCGGCTTCAAGCCCGAGTAGACCACCACCAATAACCACACCCACTTTGCTTTTCTTAGCGCATGCTTCGATTGCTTTAAGATCTTCGATAGTACGGTAAACAAAACAGTCTTTGCTCTCGCGACCTTTAATCGGCGGAACAAATGGGAACGAGCCAGTCGCCATAATCAGCGTGTCGTATTGAATCTCACGACCTGAGCTTGAATGAACAATACGCTTCTCGCGGTTTACGTTGATCGCACGCTCACCAATTAACATGTTAATACCATGTTTTTCGTAAAAGCCTTCTTTTACAAGAGAAAGCTCGTCCGCAGTGTGGTGAGAAAAGTAAGAAGAAAGGTGGACACGATCGTATGCTACGCGTGGTTCTTCACAGAAAACCGTGATTTCATATTGAGAAACATCCGTTTTATCAACAAGGTCTTCGATATAACGGTGTCCTACCATACCGTTACCGATAACGACCAGCTTCAACTTGCTCATAATACTTCCTAAGGGTTAGGTTCTTATCTGAGCTGATTGTTAATTATGAAAGAAAATTAATACATGATGTAAATCAATTACAGAATTAAACTACTCCAAAGGGGTAGGAACACAATTTAACCAACTAAAATCAGTAAATTAATTACATTAATGGATATTTGGATAAAATATCACCAATCATTCCTTATGCGATATTTGTATAGATTGAAATCTCTGTTCACACCTCTCATCCACAGTGATAGAAATGCCACCACACCCTAGCAATATTTTGAATCAACATCTCACACAGCACGAAACAAAGTGTAATAAGCTCAATTTTGCAACAGAGTTTTGCTCGTAATCATGTTTCAACAACCCTATATGAAATTAATTAATCAAATTGATTCACATCAATTACTAATGGGTATGTGCATAGTTATCATGCGCCGCTTTAAGTCAAATAAAACAATAACTAAACATAATTATTCTTAAACGTAGCAATGCCAAAACATGAGAAAGAGTCAAAAAATATGGATGAAACAACGCTCAACAAAGATTACTGCGCTTCTGCAAACCTAATATCAACCACAAGCTCATCGAGTCATATTACTCATGCCAACGAGGATTTTTGTGGCGTTGCCGGTTACTCTGAATCTGAACTGATCGGCAATCCACACAATATGGTTCGCCACACAGATATGCCTAAGCAAGCATTTAAACAGATGTGGGATTATCTAAAGCAAGGTAAAAGCTGGATGGGACTGGTGAAAAACCAGTGTAAAGATGAGAAACATTACTGGGTTTCCGCCTTTGTCACCCCCATCAAATCAGAAAGCGGCGAAATCATCGAGTTTCAATCGGTTCGTTCTAAGCCGACCAAAGCACAAGTTCTAAGAGCGGAAGCATTGTATAAAAAACTCCGCACTGGAAACGCGCCTAAGAAACCCCGCCTCCCCCTCACAACGGTTGCTCTCGCACTCGCAGTGTTCACCACGCTCGTCGCAGTTATTGGGGTTATATCGGCACCGAATTGGCCAAGTATCATGCTGCTGATCTGCACCACATTGACTAGCGGTGCTCTCCTCTACCAACGTAAGCGCGTTGGTGAACTGACAGCGCTAGCCAATCGCGCCTATTCGAACCCCTTAATGGAGCGACCTTATACCAACCACTTTGATGACTATTCTCAAGTGGAATTGGCACTAATGATGAAAAGTGCTGAGTTACGCGCAGTAACGGCTCGAGCGACTGAAACATCAGGGCAGATTCTGGCCTCAGCGGAAGATGAGTTCGCAACCATACAATCCATCGGGCAAAGCTTGGATCAGCAATGCAACGAGACGGAGCAAGTGGCAGCCGCGGTAGAACAGCTAACCCACTCAATTAGCGAAGTTGCCAATGCAGCATCGGCGGCGTCTATGCTAGCAGAACAAGCCGATCAAGAATCAAAACGTGGCTTAGAGAGTATTCAGTACACCATCACTGAGGTCACGACGCTGGCAAACGAACTTAACCGCGCACAAGGAATTATCAATGTACTGGCTCAAGACAGCCAAAAAATCGATAGTATTCTTGAAGTTATCACGACGATTTCAGAACAAACCAATCTGCTCGCACTTAATGCCGCTATCGAGGCCGCCAGAGCGGGTGAAGCGGGACGTGGGTTTGCCGTCGTTGCTGACGAAGTTCGCAATCTCGCCTCCAAAACTGGCACTTCTGCAAACGAAATTCACGCAATGATCCGCCAGTTGCAAGAGACCGCAGAGAGCGCGGTTGTTGCCATGCAGCAAGGGATTGCTCTTTCTACTAACTGTAAGGAACGCGCCGACCAAACCGGTGGTGTACTCGATAAGATTTCACAAAAACTCAATGCAGTGACCGACAGCAGTGTACAAATTGCGGCTGCCGTGGAGCAACAAGCGAGTGTCACTAACGAGATCAACACCAATATCGTCAACATTAAGAATCTGTCTGACGAAACCTTATGTACGTCACAATCGTCGATTGAACGTACCAGTGCTCTTGTTGATAAGATAGAAGGCTTACAGCGCTTAATGAAACAATTTCAAACTTCATAAACCGTTCTTTCTGCCCCTCGCCACTCTATGATCTGCTGAGGGGTTCATTCGAGGTGCGTTTGATCGCTTTTTTAGCCTCAATAATCGAGTCTGTTATATTAGTGTGAAGTGGGTTTATTTCTTGCCTTGATTCTCAACATGAAAAGAATATTATGAGTGGATATTCATAACTGAGCATATGTTTACTCACTGGAGAAGGCGGTTCGAATGGAGCTCGACATATTCAACCCTTCGCGGCAATTGCGTCGAGCTGTGTTATTTTGGCTCAGTATGCTTTCGGCCGTCATGTCTGCCTTTTTAACTGTCGTTAATATCGCTTCTGGCACCTATAGTTTACATCATTACAATGAAGCGGCTTTTGGTGTTCTGTCTCTTGTTGTTGGTTACTTCACCTATCGCAAATATACCTCAAAGCCACTTGTTACCGCTTATGTATATTGCTTGATTGCCTCAACCTCAATTGCAACTTATTACTATCCCATCAAGTACGGGGTTTTCCTTTGGGCTTGTTTGTTCCCTGTCGTCTTTTACCTAATCCTTGGTCGTCGCTATGGCTTTCTCGCCACTGGTGTTGGCTTTATAACTCAGTTAGCCATTATACTGCATCGTATTATGGGCGAGGATGTGATCAGCTCGATTCATTTGGTACTTAACTTCTCTTTAGTGTTTCTCGCGATATGGGTAACCGCACACGTGCTTGAGGTTAAGCGAAGAGTCTCTGAAGCATCTTTAGGGCAACTCGCCTCACGTGATGCTCTGACTGGCGTTTACAACCGCCACGCACTCTCGCACAACTTTGAACGGTATCGCAATGAAAGTAGAAAGTTACCTATGTCTCTGCTTGTCTTAGACTTGGACTTTTTTAAATCAGTGAATGATCGCTATGGTCATGATGTGGGTGACAAAGTGTTGATGCAAACCGCCGCCTTACTCGATTCACTGAGTGACGAACATCTGGTCTATCGCATTGGGGGAGAAGAGTTTTGCGTCGCTTTGCACGACACGGGATTGGATTTGGCAAAAATGAAAGCGGAACAAATTCGTAATGCCATCGAATGTTATTGCTTTAATACACCAGCAGAACCGATTGCGCTGACCGCCAGCATTGGTGTTTACCTATGTAACCACTATGCCAACTTAGAATCTGTTCTCAGAGAGGCAGATAAAGAACTCTATCACGCTAAAAAGAATGGCCGCAATCAGGTAAAAGTTTGCAACCTTTCTCCTTCTAAACTCAGTTTTTTACAGCCCTAATTCTGCTGTCCCTCTTCGAATACAACATTATAATTTTCAGTGTACGTACAATGTGGTTGACGGCTGCAGGTGAAAAAACGTCGACCTTTGTGCTCACCTTGGCTGGCGGTCTTAATCACCATTGGACTTCCGCAACGTTTACAAAAACGAACCTCTTTTTCGGGTTCAATCAGATCAATATGTGCCGCAAGTAATCGGCGCAATCTACTCACCTGATAGCTATGTTTGATGTTGGCTCCAATCAGAGGGATCCCAGCCGACTTACACACATGCATCAGGAGCTTTTGCCGTTCGACCTTACCTTTATCCAACTCTTTGCCATTGTCTAATTCAATAACGACACGAACTTCAAGAGTGCGAGGATCGCACACAACGTAGTCAAAATAGCTTTTAGCGATGCGATTGTTGGCAATAAACCACTGTTTCTTGTCCGTCGCCAATGGGGCGATCACATTGGACAAGTTCACTTTACTCATCACCACTCCATGCTGCCCTACTGCCGTAATCAATGCGTTGTAAAACGCCGACTCTTGTCCTGTAAGAAGTGGGCCTTTCTTTTTATACGAGCAGTCTTTTAGCTCATCTTGTTTAAGATAACGCTTTTGTATAACGACGAAGAAAATGACCAATATGGCAACAACTATGAAAACGCTTTCCATCTGGTTTCTGCTAACCCTATATAAAGTGGATATTTGTTTTTGATATTTAATTATTCGATATTATACCCAGACAGCAATAAGTGGTTAACGTTTTTGAGAGGCAGAGGCAGGTAGGGCTAACTTTATGACTACTCTTTGCTCTGGTTTGATTTGTTTAATATCTTCGCCCCAATATTTTTCAACTAGGCGATCTATCAAACCACTGCGTTTGGCATCGAGTAATGCCTGTTCAATCTTATGACGATATGGTGCCATATTAGGCGAGAGATAGAACTTAAAGTCGCGTTCGTAAACGAGTATTAGACGTTGCTCTATTGCAAGGTGAGGGTTTTGCTGCGACTCGGTAACGATCTCATTCAAACCACGAGGAAAGTAGTTCACCTTACCGTCGGTGGTGAGGAGGTTGTACAAAACTCGCCATTCACCATCCTGAAGGTAGACGTTGAGACCATTGTTCTGCCATACCTTGGCATCATACCAATTGATCCCCATACCGGCGACCTTATCAATGCCTTGTAGCTCTTCGAGTGAGGTCACCTTATCAAATACTGGCTGCAGTTTAGGCGGAATTAGCAGCACTCGCTTGCCAATCAACCCATTCGTTAAGGGCACATCAACTGCGATATAACGACGATCTCGCTCCGCCGTACTGATTAGCCAAGTCATACTTAACTGGTTGGCTTCCACCATCTTAAGCACTCGCTTTTGCGGGATATGTTCACTGGGCTCTTCAATGAAAACTTCAAAACCCGCATTGCTCAGCGCTTGATAAAGAAGTTCATGGTAATACCTATGCCCGCCATCAATTTGCGAGGCTAGAGTGAGCGTGATGGTTTCTTTTGCCCAAGTCAACGGCGCAAGAGCGCATAACAGTACAACGAATAATTTCATATCATCGCCTAACGGTATTTGTCTAAGATTTCTTGATAGCGGCTTACACCACTTTCACCCACTGTTTTTTTCAACGCATCGACTCCCTTTTGCAATTGAGAAACAAGTTTTCTGTCCACTTCCAGATTAAATGCAAAATAGAGTTCACCTTCACGAAGTACGTGTACCACTTCATATTCCTCGGTGCTGTAACCCGCGCTCTTTAGCCACCATTTGGCAACGTTCTCTTCATAGGCCCATAAATCAATGCGATCTTTGGCTAGTTGACTCGCCAGCATATCCGGTACTGAGCTTTCAATCATGGAATCACGCGGTACACCCAACTCCAATAGCAGCTGTTCACCCACATCATCTCGGATGACCCCTATACGATATTGAGCTAACGCTATGGTTTGGTTGATGACGATATTGCGTGAGCGTTTTGCTAATACCACAATCCTCGTCGTGCTTATTGGTCCAGCCCATTGGAAGATATGCTCTCGCAATTTGGTTCGCGTGGTTGAGAAAAGGACAGTATTAGGTTTAATCAATGCAGTGCGATAAGCCCTTGGCCAAGGCTGAACCTGAATCGCCTCAAGACCAACAGGACTTTCAATATGAGCGCTCGCGGCAGCCAACACATCAACGGCAATACCTTGTACTACGCCATCGTTCTGATAATTGTAAGGAGGATACTGTTCGGTGAGATAGTTTAATTGATTGAGCTCTCTACCGTTTACGCTAATAGCGAGAAAGGACATACCCATCAAAAAACATGTCAAAAGTCGCATATACGACCCCTACAAATTAATAACAATCTACTTATTAATGTAGAGGTCTATAACGATTCCGTCTAGGAAACACCCTATTCAGTAGAGCCTCTAATTGGCTTTTTTGTAGGTGCGCTCTGGTCGACCAACTGAACCATAGTTGAGATCCGCCTCTAGTTCACCTGTACTAATCAGGTACTCCAAATAGCGTCTCGCAGTGGTGCGACTCGCACCAATCTGTTCCCCAGCTTCATCCGCAGTAAGATGAACATGTTCAACAAATAGCGTTTTGATTTTTTCGAGCGTTACCCCATCAATCCCCTTGGGTAAACGATTCTTAGGCGACTCGTTGGAAGGTGTCGATTGGAGCATCTTATCCACGATGTTTTGGTCCAAGTCACTTGCGTGATTCAACTGATGCTTCTGCGAAATGTATTTCTTGAGTGCCACTTCAAGTCTCGGAAATACGACCGGTTTGAGCAAGTAGTCGACCACGCCCCCACGCATCGCCTGTTGCAGCGTTTCAACGTCGCGTGCAGCGGTAATCAGAATGACATCACAACTTAAATGATTGCTGCGCAGTTCATGTAAAATCTCTAACCCAGTACCGTCGGGAAGGTAAACATCTAACAACAATAAGTCAGGCGCTAATACCTCTAACTGAAGACCCGCTTCTCGCTTTGTCGTCGCAATGCCAATTACTTCATAGCCATCCATCTGCTCTAAGTAGCGTTGATGGAGTTGCGCTATCGCGAGATCGTCTTCAATGATCATTACTCGCGTTACTGAGGTCATATCTGTTCTTCCTTAGGTAGGTACACCGTGATCCTTGCTCCATGTTGCTTATTGTTGACCATTTCCAACTCGCCGTGATAACGAATTGCGAGTTCATTGATGAGATATAAGCCCACTCCTCGTGTTGCCTTATCTTTACTCGAGACGCCCCGTCTTACCAATGATTCTACACTCATGTTTTCAGGCAACCCACATCCTTGATCGATTACTTCTAAAATCACTTCATTACCAAAGTCACTAATTGAGACTTCAATCGTACGTCGGTGGGGGGCAAATAAGGTCTCTTTCGTTATCGCTTCACGCGTCGCATCGAATGCATTGTCGATTAAATTACCAAGAATCGTGACCAGATCTTCTGGGTTAATTCGTTTCGGTAAAGGTTCGAGACGAGAGCCTTCTTCAACCACTAAACGCAGACCAAGCTCTCTTGCACGTTCAGTTTTGCCTAATAACATACCCGCAATCAGAGGCTCTTTGACTGTTTCTCGCAAAAACTCGATCAATGCTTGATAGTGCTCAGTTTCCTGACCGATCAAATATTGCACCGCTTCCAGCTCTCCCATCTGAACCATGCCGCTAATCGTATTGAGCTTATTTCGATGCTCATGAGTCTGAGAGCGCAACATTTCTGCATACTCTTTGGTCTTAGCCAATTGCTCAGTCAATTCGGTCAGGTCGTCTCTCAAGCGAAAACTCGACACCGCCCCCACCACTTTGCCATCAACAATGATGGGACTTCGGTTGGCAATCAAACGCTGCTTGTTGAGGTAGAGGTTAATATCATGGTCTGTACGAGCTGTTTGCAACACGGTTTGCAAGTCACTGTCTGGGAGTACTTCACTTAATGGTTGGTTAAGCGACTGCTCTTTGCTGAGGCCTAATATTTGGCACGCACTCTTATTGATAGACCGCAACTTGCCTTTATCATCAATGGTTAGAATTCCCTCTTTAAGGGTTTCGAGAGTAACATCAAGCTCAACATACAACCGCCCAATTTCTTCGGGCTCAAAGCCTAAAATCGCACGCTGAAAGCGACGTGACGCATAGCTCGAAACAATCGCATTGGCGCCAACAACAGCAAATGCCATCAGGATCAGGTAGATCAAAAACGGTTCTATTCGGTCTTGTAGTCTGTCGATTAGATAACCGACTGAGACGACACCGATGATTTGTCCTTGCGCATTGAATACTGCCGACTTTCCTCGGACGGAATAACCCAGCGAGCCTTTAGCGATCGAAACGTAAGATTGTCCATCGATCAGAGCTCGATCGTTATCCCCGCCTTTCATTGGTTTACCAAGTCGCTCATCCAACGGATGCACTAAACGGACACCTTCGTTGTTGCCGACAACAATGAAAGCAGCACCAATTAAGGTCGTCAGCGTTCGATAGCGTTCCTGACTTTCTTCATCTGGGCCATTTTCGATCATTTCAATTACGTAAGGAGATTCGGCAAGAAATGAAGCAATTCCCAACGCTTTCTGCCCCATCTCATCTTCTTGGGCATGCTTAATATAGACAAAGCCAGCTGCAACGAGTAACAGCAACTCGATTAAGCCAGATAGCGTCATAATAATCAGCATTCGTTTACGAAAACTGATGCTACTCCATTTCATAAATACTCCTTTTTCCACCTAAAGGATAACATTCGGATAACAAGCCAACGATTGGAGGATGAGTAATATGTGAAGCCCACAAAGATAAAATATTGACAGTGGTTATAAAGCCACCAAGCCGCATAAAGAAAACGTTTGCCTTGGGGTTGTTAGGCATTTTTAAATATGAAATCGGTATAATATTTGATCTAGATCATGAATATTCATGGTCATTTTTTACGCAATGCAGTCAGATTTTTCGTATAATTGTTGAGCACAGCCATTGTGCAAAACGTTAGTTTGGGCAGCCAAATTTCACATAAATACTACAACTATTTTGGCTGAAGGTATGACAGAGGAAAAGGCGATGAAAAGGGATATTTTCGGCATTTGTTTATCAAGAAGTATGCTCTCCAACAACCTAGCGAGCACGTTTACTCATGTCAGGGCTTACCAAAAGTCAGATCAAGGCGAGGATGTGACGGTGATGCATGCTTATCCACAAATGTCTGGGCAGGAGCTATTAACCAATTTGAAACAGTCCGAACGCTTATTGTGGCGTGCTGAGTTTGTCTGCTCCAACAACAAATAGCCTCATTCGTTGATAAGGAAAAGGGAAGCATTGCGCTTCCCTTTTTGTTTGCTTTAACTCGAAGGCGAATCCGCCATTTTTCTCACCTGAGTGAGGTATCGAATCCAACTTTTCGCCTGCGATGAAGGCTCTATCTGCTCAGCGCGTTTTGCCTCAATAAGGGCATCTTCGACTCGATTTAACTTGAACAGTACACGCGTCTTAGCCAACGCGACTTGTTCTTTATGCCCCTCGACTTTGTTTAGTACTGGCAGAGCTTGTTGATAGTGTCCCTGCTGTACCATTAACTGGGCAACATTCCAATGATAGTCTTTATCTAACTGCGCGGCCTGCCTCCACACCTCTATCGCTTTGCTCCATTCCTTTGCCGATTGCCAATAGACGGCCTGTTCCACCAACAGTTTTACGTCACTAGATGCGTTTTCGAGCTCACTAATTTCCAACGCTGCACGCTCCGGTACACCTCGTTTAGCGTAGAGCTGGGCGAGAATACGGCGATCATTTTGCGTTAATGCTAGCTGATTCAGCTTGGCCAGAGAGAGCGTATCCAGAGCCTCTTTGTCTTGCCCTACCCGCATCTGCAAGCTCGCTAACTGTCGCCACCAATTAAGCTTCTCAGGTTGCAAAGCAATCAACTGTTTTAGCGTTGGAATCGCCTGTGACCACTGTTTTAACTGCAATTGTGCGCCCAAAATGAGTGATAATGGCTGAATTCGGTCACTGGCCGATGCCTTCAGATAGTGATTCGCTGCCGGAATTACCTTATTCCACTGTTCAAGTTGATAATGAGACTGAGCAATACGTAGCCACACATCTTCTATTGGTGTTTTCTCGGCAGCGGATTTAACCAACGAATAGTAATGCTTGAGAGCCAGTTGATAGTTTTGCTGGCTAAGATGCAGATCTGCCAGCATTTTCTGGGTAGTCCAAGCCTGTTCATCTTGTAGCAGTCCACTCATTACCGCCTTGGTTAACTGCCCAATCGCGGCATCCACTTGACCATCCTGCCATAAAAAAACACCCTGCATACGAGCGATAAATGCTTGGTCATAAGCTCTTGATGAGTCGATCTGCTGAAGTTCGTTAATCGCCTCTTTGAGCTGGTCATTTTGCGCCAACTGGTGCGCCTTTTGTACACGAATCGCACTATATTGACTCAACTCTTGGGCGGTTCCCATCACGGAAAACAACACAAGAAAAACGACGAATAGATGTCTAATCATGGCGCTATTTTAAACTCCACTGTAGCCGTCTGACCGAATTGCGATAAGGCTTTGCCATCGACAATCTTCGGCTGATACTTCCATTTTTTGAGTGCTGCGATAGCTTCTCGCTCAAAGGTGCGCTTGGGCTTAGCATCTAGCACCTCTAAATCCGTCGGTCTACCTGTTGGGTCAATGGTAAATTTAATCACAACATAACCTTCAATGCGGCGCTTTGCCGCCTGGCTTGGATATCTAGGCTCAACTCGATAGAGTGGCATCGCCTGTTGATTGACCCCAAAATCGCCAAAACTCGGGGCGCGAATCGCCAATCCTTCGATCGCAGTACTGAGACCTAGTGAAGGTTGAGAAACCGGAGATAATTGAGTCTGTTCGGCATTCGCTTGAGAAGTCGGCATATGCTGCGGCACCTGCGGTGCTTTAGGCGGTTCTGGGACACTGCGTTGACGTCTCTGCACGTCTTGCTCATTCTCCAACATGATCATGTTAAAACTGAGCGATTGGCTTGTGTCGGGGACAGATCGTTGACCACTGTCTACCATCAGTGCCATCACGCTGAATATCGCGAGCACACAGGCGAACGCAAGCGGTATCGCTAATAGCAATCGCATCACTAGATCTTCTCCGCTGCTAATGCGATATTGCGTACACCTGCGCTCTTGGCTGCATCCATGACCTTAACCACGGTACCACTGTACGCGTGTTCGTCAGCCTGAATAACCAATGACGCGTCCGGCTTGTCCAACATCAAGTGTTCAAGCGTCGCCTGCACTCGCTCTACATCAACAACACGTTTGTCGATATATATATCGTTTGCCGAGGTAATAGCGACAAAGATCCCCACTTCTTTCTGACTCACCACGTTTGATGCAGTCGGTCGATTGACCTCTACACCTGATTCTCGTACAAATGAACTGGTAACGATAAAGAAGATCAACATGATAAATACAATATCAAGCATTGATGTCAGATCGACCTGCGCTTCTTCTTGTCTCTGTTGACGTCGACCGAGTCTCATCGTTGACTCCTTAATGATTTTTCTAATTTAATTTCGTTCATGTGACACGCTTTTTGTAAACGGGCGTAAGCAAACATGCCAGTTAAAGCCGCAACCATACCCGCCATCGTTGGCAAGGTCGCTAGTGAAATACCAGACGCCATCAATTTGGGATTACTGCTGCCCTGATTGGCCATGACATCAAATACTGAAATCATTCCTGTTACGGTGCCTAACAACCCCAACATTGGGCAAATCGCCACCAGCACCTTGATGATATTTAGGTGTTGGTGGAGCTGACGATGCGCTTCAGATAGCCAACCATCACGGATAGACCGCGCATACCAAGAGTCGTGGTCGGTTCTCAATTGCCATTTAGCCACCCACTGTTTTTTTAACGTGGGAAACTGAAACCACAAAAACACCACACGCTCTATCAGTAAAATCCAGCTCAATAACACCACTGAGGCTAACCACCAAAGCACTTGGCCACCCTGCTGCATAAATTGTTGCAGAGCACTTAGCCAAGATTGCGTCATGATCAACTCCGACAATAGAGCAAATAGCGCGTCCATTACGCTGCATTCCCCAACTTGTCGTCAACCACGACATTATCCTGTTCCGCCTGCTCGGCCACTAAAGCGATCCCTTGCTTCTCAAGAATGTTACGGATGGCTTCCGCTTGAGCACTCAAAATATTGTGTGCCAACAACAACGGCATGGCAGCGATGAGGCCTAGCACTGTCGTTACCAATGCCATTGATATTCCGCCAGCCATTACTTTTGGATCACCATTGCCGAATTGTGTAATCACTTGGAAGGTTTCAATCATACCTGTCACCGTGCCTAATAGACCGAGCATGGGTGCCAACGCCGCCAGCAATTTAAGCATTGAGAGGCCTTTCTCTAAACTGGCCTGTTCATCAACCACCGCTTCAAGCAAGCGTAACTCTAAAGCTTCAACAGTCTTGTGTTTGCCATTTCCATAAACCGCCAACACACGACCAAGTGGGTTATCCGTGGGCATGTTAGGATTTTTAAACTGACTTCGAATTTTTTGGCGAGCAACAGACAAACTTACACCACGAACCAAAGCAATCAACAAACCAATAGCAAGCAAGCCGAGAATCACTTTACCCACGGCACCGCCCGCTTGAAGTCTGTCCATAAGACTTGGGGTCAATGCGAGTTGCTCTAGCATCACGCCACGGGAAGGATCTATGACTAGCGCTGTCGGTAGACCTTTACTCAAGTTTGCTAACGTATCTAGCGTAGGACCATTTTCCGGTTGTTGAATATACGCTGTCGCAACCTGCTTACTGCCGTTCCAGTTGAGGTAGCCTTGCTGACCAACAAGTCCAAAAGCCCCTAAGCGCAGCGCCTGTGTTTGCTGAGATATCCCTTCACCGTCGATAAAGGCGACAAGCGTCGATTCGATCTCTCGGCTAGCATCAACCTGCTCACTAAACGCGAGCCATAGTTCGGTCAACTGCGGTAAGGAAGGGAGCTGCATTGCAGCGACGATCTCATTCACTGCCTCGGTATGCGTCTGCGCGCCTGCACCAGTGACCGATTGAGATAACTCTGATTGCAGTTGTTTGGCATTTTGTCTCACGACACCAAACACCTCGCCCAAGCTACCTGTTTCTAGACGCAGTTTCTCTTCCAATTCTGCTAACTGCTGTTCATTTCGACTGAAATCAGCGGCTAACTGGTCGTTTTGCGCTTGCAGAGCCTGTTTCTGCTTTGAAAGTTGTTGCTTTAACTGCGCCAGTTCTTGCTCGGTTTGTTTAAAGCCAGATTCACGTAATTGATTGTGCTGTTGCTGAACTTTCGCTTCATTCTTCGCGGCGGAGACTAAATCACTCGCCGAAGAATAGATTGGCAAAGCCGTTAAGGTCAGCAAAGTTATTAGGGCTGGGAATCTCATTGCTTCGCCTCCGCAACTTTCAGTGATACCGGCAAAGTGATCAAACTTGGCGCAACCTGTTTCGCCGCCATACTAAACGCGCTATCTAGTTGAGATTTTAGGGAAGCGTCTACTTCATACCACTTCGAGTCATTTTGATTCCAAGACCAGAATTTTTTGCCATTCAGGCTGCGTGCAACAAGAGACACACGACCAACATAGAGCACATCTGCCTGACGTTTTTCGCCATCGATAATCACTTGCCCCTGATAAAGCCCAAGCTTTGTTCCGTAGTCCATCTCGATTTGATAAGCTTCCAGAATACGACGATACTTCTCAGCATCACTGACATCCGCTCGGGTCATCATAGAGTCAAGCTTAGCGAGACGCTCATTGCGTTGATCTAACTTAATTGGGACATCTTGAGCGACAATCTGTTTCAGTCCATCAATCATCTGATACATCAAAGGTACAATCCCCTGACGTGTCGCCTTAATTTCTTCAATCTGGCGCTCTAAGCTACTTGCCTCTTGTTGCTGGCTATTCACCAAAAATGTCAAATGCTGACGATAGACTTCGAGGTTCTTGACCTCTTCTTGCAACTGCTCAATCTCTGCCTTAAACAACAGTGTTTTTTCAGCACTGCTATCAATGCGTTTTTGGCTGCTGGCAGAAGCCGAATTGGTCTTGCTTTGAATGCCTTGCGCGGTATCTAAACCGCTAGCCAATGTACTTGTTGCTGCGAGGGTAAGACTAAGTGCCAAACTTATCGTAACTGAATTCATAACGTCTGTTTTTACTGATGTCATTATATAATTGAGAAGCAATCTCATTTAGGGTGATGCTCATAGTAGCGTCATTAAGCAAAATTGCAATGATCGCTACACTTAAACAGGAATAGGGAAAGGTACTACCCTCTCCCTGATTCGTTCACAGAATTTTACTCAACTGTGATTAGTATTTAATTTGCAGTGTTGCCATATAGTTTCGACCTTCTCCAATCACTACATCTTCCGCGTAGTTATGGCTCGATGAGGTTGCACCACCTCCGGCCAAATAATCGGTGTCAAACAGGTTTTCTACGCTAAGACGAGCCACCATATCAAGGTTTGCATCATACTTATAGGTGTAGGCAAGCCCCATATCGACTCGAGTATACCCCTCTTTCTTAAAAGTATTGGCATCATCACCATATCGAGCGCCTTGATAGATAATACCCAAATTCACATCTAGCTCGTTAGTAGCAGCATAGCTAGACCATAAACTCGCGGCAAACTCAGGGACATCTTTCGGTTTGTTACCTGCATAGGTCTCATGCTGACTGATTTCAGCATCCAAATACATGGCAGAGCCAAACAGTGACACTCGCTCTGTTACCATACCCTGCGCCGTCAATTCAGCGCCGCGGTGTTGCTGTTCACCGTCTTGAGTTTTGATGTAGTTGCCAGCATTGATAGTATCTTCGACATCCATAGCAACATTCTGTTGCGTGATATCAAATAGCGCGCCAGATAGATATAGACGCTTATCGAGTAATTCCCACTTAGTACCCACTTCATAAGAGACACCCGTTGCTGCGTCTAAAAGAGCGCCATCGTTGGTGTAAGTGCGGCGACCACTTGCCACCGCGCCTTGTGGTTCAAAGCTTTCGGCATATGAAGCGTAAACACTGCCGTTGTCTGCGGGATGATAGATAACAGCAAACTTAGGCGAGATATTCTCTTCAGCAACGCCATCCGCAACCTTACGATCAAAACGAACGCCTGCAAGTAACTGCCACTGCTCGTTTAACGTCATCAGGTCTTGTGCATAAAAGCCCCAAGTGTCGTAGCTGGAATGACTCACTACATTTCGACCGCTTTGTGTCGGTACTCCCACGCTTTCGCCAGGTGCAACATCTTGAGTCGTGAAGCCTTTCTGATTGCGGTCATAGCTGTATCCCAACCAGTTCGAGCCAATTAGTAGCTGATGGCTTATGCCCGCCAATTCAAGATGACCAATCAGATCGAAATGACCTGTTCTGTAACGCCACTTATCATGGCGATTGTTACCACCATGCCCTACCGTACCGTTACTGTCTAAATCAGAGAAGTCTGGATAGCTTTCAATATCCGTTCGCTCCATGTCCTGATAGTTAAAGCCCGTGTTAACAGACCAGACAGCAGAAAGGTGTGCATCAATGTTGAAACCAATATTCTCTACATCATTTTCGATTTGAGACCACTGTGCGTCCCATATCAATTCTTTTCCTCTGACAGGCTGACCATCTAGAGTGTAGAGAGCACCAGAATCAACACTGCCTTTATCATTAGTTTTGTCGTAATTAAGTGACAGTGTGACGTCATCATTAATGTCATAATCAACAAACAGCCCCGCGACTAATCGGTCAGTTTGTGGTTTGGAACCGTCTGAGTAAGTTCTCCACGAACCCACACTTTCTTTCGCCAACACCGTGCGAGCGCGCAATGTCTCTGCCTCGTTAAGCGCACCGCTAACATCAACCATCGTACGAGAATGATTGTTCGATCCGATATCCTGGCTAACGTTTACTTGCGTCTCATAAGTCGGCTTTTTCGTGACCATATTGATCAAGCCGCCAGGGGCAGAGACACCGTACAACAAACCCGATGGCCCTTTCACCACTTCGACTCGCTCTAGTAACTCGACAGGTTGGCGATAATGAGACCAATGTTGATGACCATCACGTAGGAAGCCAGATGAGCTTTCAACTTCAAAACCACGTAACGAAAAACGTTCACGGTTACGGCCTGTTCCACCAGCACTCACACTGGCATCATTCTTTAGAACCTCTCCCAAAGTGCTTGCTCGCTGTTCTTCAATAAGCTGTTCGCCTATCACGGCAACCTGCCCCGGAGTTTCTAGCTGACTCACTTCCATACGCATAGAGGTAGAATTCGTCTCTGCCTGATAACCGTAATCACGCCCTTGAACCACCATGTGTTCATCGGTCTCAACACTGTGCGCGTAAACTCCAGGTACCGCCAATACCGTACCAATAACCAGTGCTAAGCGACTTTTAGTGAACATTTTCTTCTCCGTAGCTTGTGCAGAGCACAGCAGCTCTGCCTCATCATTTTTAACGGATCGAAATATAAGTGATAACCAATATCATTTGCATTAAATTTACAATCTTTGCAATAGGCGTACATTTCATCGTCAATCCCCTGCCCATAAAGCACAAAAGCGAATGCCACATGACATTCGCTTCGCGTGATTCGTCGTCGTATTAACGTCTAATGGGCAAAATGAGCTGAACACTCAGTCCGCCAGTGGCTCGGTTGGATGCGATCACCTTACCATTAAGCAGACTCACTGCCTCTTTGACAATCGCCAGCCCCAAACCATACCCACCCTGCTGCTTGTTGCGCGAGGATTCCAAGCGTGTAAACGGTCTGAATATCTCCTTAATGTGACTTTGAGGTATGCCTGGCCCGTTGTCACAAACCTCTACCACAACATAACCTAAGTTCGTTGATTTAGTGTCTACGCTTACCCTTATTTCGGCGCTATCACCAGCATACTTGATGCTGTTGGTCAGCAGGTTATTAAGGCATCGGAGTACCAAGCGCTGATCCGTCACGATCATAGGAAGATTCGCACCATAATCGACCGTCATCGTTTGATGCTGCCTGAGTTGGAGACGGCTTTGCTCAACCTGACTTGAAATCAAACTTTCGAGGCAGACAGGCTTATAACTCGCTTCATAGCGAGAGTTTTCCAATCGACTGTACTCTAAAATCTCGGCTACCAAGACGTCCATTTGATCCACTTCTCGTTCCAATCGTTCAATCAGAGGGCGGTGTGAATCTGATGATTTTGCTCGAAGTAGATGGAGTGCGAGATTCTGTCTGGCTAATGGTGTGCGCAGTTCATGAGAGACGTCTCTTATCAAGTTGCGTTGACGCTGGGCTAAAGCATGGATCTCTTTGGTCATATCGTCGAAATCACGAGCTAAGTCATTAAACTCGCGCGTGTTGGAGCGCAATTCGCTCACAACACTGATATTAAAATCACCGGACGCAAGTCGACGACTCGACTCGCGCAATCGGTCCAACGGTCTTTTCAGTTGATTAGCCAAAATCAGCGAAAACAACGAGAGCATGGTAATGACGATCACCACTTTACTTACCGCCAGATAAACAAGAAAACGATGTGCTGGGTGCATTTCACTTGGCAATTGCACGACTAAGGTGTTGCCACCATCAAGGCCCAATCCAATCAATGGCTTACTCACCGTATCGCTTAAGGGGCTATCTAACTCTCGCAAGAAGCGCAGTTTAAATTCGAAGTGTGGATGCATCTGACGGTGAGACAGCGGCTGATTGTCCCGATCGAGAACAAAGAGGTAATAAGGTTGTGCGTTGGCCCAGTCGGCCAGTTCATCCATATCCCCTTCTTCGATCAGAACATTGGCCTGATGAGCCAATTGTAAAATATGTTGCTTGATTGGCACCGGCACCTTGAGCACCGCTTTAACTAATGCCTGCTCAGCAATAACTTGCAACAGGAGTATCGACACCATGACTGCCGCCATATGGCTAAACAACTGGAACACCAAGCTGTCTTTTCGCTGGGCAAAACTGTTGCGTAAACTAAATCGATACATGGTCATTAGCCTACGTTGGCGTTGAAGCTATATCCTTTGCCTCTCACCGTCTTTATATGTTGTTTGGAGAGTCCGGCTTCCACAAACTTACGTCTCAAGTTGCTGATGTGCATGTCTAAATTTCGATCGTATGGGCTGAGTTCTTTTTTCAGCACTTGGATCTGTAACTCTGCTTTAGACACAACCACACCTTCATTCTTTATCAGATAACCGAGTAAATCAGCCTCGGTGCAGGTCAAAGGCAACTGAGAAGAATCAAACGAACCTTGAGACTCGCAACTATTGGCTTGTCTTTGTTTCTCTAGACCGACACGTCGAAATATCGCTTTGATCCGAGTCAGTAATTCAGGAACCTTGAAAGGCTTAGCGATATATTGATCCGCGCCAGACTGATAGCCATCAAGTATCGATTCTTCATCATTGAGAGCCGTCAGCATTAGGATAGGAGTCGCAAAGCGCTGGCAGATTTTTCGCGCAACTTGCATACCATTAAGTTTAGGCAGCATGACATCAAGTAAAACCAGATCTACGGCCTTCTTTTCTAGGTATTTAAGTGCGCTCTCACCGCAGTGGACGCATTCAACGAGGTAACCTTCAGCTTCCAGAACATCAGACAGCAAGTGACACAGTTCGATATCATCATCGACAACTAAAATTCGCGACATGAGAATAGCAGTACAATTGAAAAGGGTTCGCATTCTAAACTAAGGCCATATTGAAGACAATGGCACTTAGTTGCGAAGTGCTGTGCGAATAGTCGGATCTAACGTCAACCAAGGTTCAAGACTGACGAGAATAGGCTCCTAAGCTTAATTTTGGTCGTGCGCCAATGAGTCGTTGGCGTTCTCGGTGCCGTACTCAGCAAGTGCTGATAGACAGGCTCAGTAAATTCGACCTGCCCTCCATGCGCAACCAGCAATACTTTCGGCTGGAGATTGTAGATACGCTTAATCGAAGCCCGATATTTATTTGGATGGAAGACGGGAAACGGTGAGATAAGATGTTTTTTGACTTCGACCATCAGATCGGCGACATACAAAATTCCTTTCTCTTGGTGATGCAGCGAAAGGTCTCTATCGGTGTGCCCCGGTGTTTCGAGCACGGTCCAATCTTCAAAGCCAGGAATCATTTCACCATCTGAAAGCTCAATATCGGCGATCAGCTTTCGTGAATACCACAAATTTCTCCGCGGTTTGTTTTTACGTCGCGCAACCCAACGCGCCAGCATAATATCGGTCAAGTGCATTGCAAATCCGCTCACCCCGCCATACCAATGATGATCTCGTTTTGCCGCCACTATCTTACACCCTGTAATCGATCGTAGCTTATGCGCTGCGCCCGCATGGTCTGGGTGCATGTGTGTCACTACCACTGCGGCTAGATCACTAAACGGGCGCTGCAACTCATGAGTAATAAAATGTTTGAGATACGAAATATCAGCTCTCGATGCACCATCTAGTAACATCAGCTTTTTTTCATACTCCACCAGATAAATTTTTTGGATATAGCCATCTAAAGCATGGATCTTCATAGCCGCTAAATATTTAACATTGCATTTACATTCAACTTATCAGGCTTATCACTATTGCAAAGAGTATTAGCTCTAATATGTGACGTCACAGATGCCTTTGACCAACAAATTTGAGCGATACAAACACAAAAGCGCGGCATTCACACCGCGCTCTCATATCAATGCCCTTGACTCAGTGTGCTTTGCTGGTTGATAAGCCAGTCATCTTAGCCACCTGCTCTACGACGGTATTCACTTGCTGGGCAATCTGCTTGAGTGTCTCCATCTCTTCGTCACTAAACGGATGTTGCAAGATCGCTTCTGCACCATTTTTACCCACCACCGTTGGCAAACTCAGCACGACATCTTTCAGGCCATATTCTCCCTTGAGCAAGGTAGCAACAGGCAAGACAGAGCGTTCGTCAATCATCAACGCTTGTATGATTCGAAATACGCTGGCGGAGATACCGTGAGTGGTATTTTGCTTACGTTTGAAAATCTCATACCCTGCCTGCTTGACCGACTCTAGCAGTTCGTCAGCACAGATCCGCTCAATATGGTGGGTATCACAATAGTAATCCGCGGGCTGACCAGCGATAGAAATAAGACTTTTGGGTGTAAAACAGTGGCTACCATGCTCACCCAGCACATAGCCAAATACGTTCTTGGGATCGAGATTGACACGATTGCCGACAATACTCATCAAACGGGCGGTATCAATAACACAGCCACTACTGATCACTTTAGAACGCGGGAAATGGGTATTGGTGGCGATAAAGTGAGCCACGACATCACATGGATTACTGACCACGATTAAAGTCGCGTTAGGCGCTACGCGTTCAACTTCTTTGGCAATCTCAACACCAATGCGGGTATTGATTTCAGCCAGATCGATACGTGTTTGTCCTTGTTTGATCTGAGCACCTGCGGTAATCACGACGATATCAGCGCCAATGAGAGTCAGATAGTTATCCGTCGGGACTAAATGGGTGTTTTTTGAAAACGTCAAAGCGGCTGTGTGCCTAAAATCAAAGACCTCGCCTTCTGCGCGTTGTAAGTCTTTATCCAGCAGTACAAGCTCACTGATACTTCCTAGTGTCAGAAGGTAGTTACATACGCCTACCCCTACAGAACCAGCACCAATCACACCGATTTTCATTTATCTTTCCTTGTTAGATCTGTCCTATAACTTTGGATTGTACTAACAATTTCATCAATGATGCTAATTTAATTTTATCTATGAAATAAATATCAGATGTTTAATCTAAATATCGCGTAAAGACTAGACACGTCTCTTAAATAGCCGCCCATCTGTGCGATAGAATATCAGCGACACCAAGATCAGCCCACAACCGATCAACTTATTGCCAGACAACTGCTCACCATACCAAACAATACTGAGAACCACAGTCCAGATTGGCTCAAAGAGCATGATCAACGCCGCGTTGGCTGGATTACAACCTTTCTGACCTAAAGTTTGCATCACGTATCTCAAACTGGTTGCTAACAAGGCGCTCAGTGCAAACCATCCCCAAATGGAAGCGTCCACACTTTCAGGGAAAGTTTCGAACATCATCGACATAAGCAGTGCAATCACGCCAGTAACAAATAGCTGGATACAGGTCAGCAACAACACTGGCACCTTGCGGGCGAGCTGACTGTTAACGTTGAAATGCAGAGCAAGTAAACACGCATTGGCCAAAAACCAAAGCTGACCCGCAGAGCTATTCCAACCATTGGTTAACGACAACATCGCCAAGCCAGCTACTGCTATAGGCATAGAAATCCAAAATGCTCGTTTCGGTCTATCTTGGTAAAGAACCCAAGCAATAATAGGGACAATAATCATCGATAGGCTGACGATAAACGCCCCTTCGCCCAATGTCTCACTGATTGAAATCGCATAGACCCAACTCAGCAACGCGAAAGACAGTATCACCCCTCCTCCAACCGCCTGCCCAATAAGAGCAAGCGTCAATTGGCGAAAACGCTTAACACATAGAGGAAGTAAGCAAACCGACGCGACGAGAAAACGCAAGCCAACGAACCCAAAAGGCGGCAAACCTTGAATCGTCTCTTTGGAAAAAATCCACCCCAGCCCTGCGAGTGCTGTTGTTGCAAATAGTATCCAGCCAGCTTTATTTTCAGCGTTCAAATTCAAGTTCTCTTTCTCGTTATTATCGTTATTATCGTTATTATCGTTATTATCGTTATTATCGTTATTATCGTTATTATCGTTTTGATAGTGTCAGATTTATTGAACAGAAGCTATTAATTATCTACTCATCTTCACCACTTCATACTAAGCTATCACTCTGAACTATTTGAGGATTATTCGATATGATCATTGTTGGACACCGAGGTGTCGCCGGACATTTCCCTGAAAATACACGTTGCAGTATTGAAGCCGCCATCGCGCTAGGTTTGAAATGGGTAGAAGTCGATATTCAACCAACCAAAGATAACCAGCTAGTTGTCTGTCATGACCACACCATCAACCGTTGCAGTAACGGTCGTGGCCGCGTTGATCGCTATACGTTGGATGAACTCAAACAATTTGATTTTGGTCGTTGGTTCGACCGCAAGTTTGCCAACCAGACAATTATGACACTCAATGAACTGCTCAATTTAGCTGTAGAGAACAAGCTAAAACTTAATTTAGAGGTCAAAATCGATCGTCACGATCCAATGCTAGTTTGTCAGCTCCTCGCTAAAGAGCTAGGCAGCAGCCAAGCCACAACTGAAGACATTGTCCTATCGAGCTTTAACCACGACATTGTGCGTTGTCTGCACCAACTTATTCCCGAGTACAGACTCGCCGTGTTGTGTGATCGAGTAACGACTAAGGTGGAACGTTTACTTAAGCAAGTCTCTGCTTTTAGCTGCAACGTTAACTATAAATTTCTTAACAACAGCAAGATTTATCGGCTCCAAGCGGAGGGGTTTCAGGTGTGGAGCTATACGGTCAACAATCCAAAATCATTGCGTCATCTATCGAAGCTCGACGCCATTTTTAGCGACTTTCCTCAACGCTTTCTCACGCATAATCCTCAGTAGTAACCTGTACAGTGTTATCCACCACCACTGGATAACACTGGCTATGTGAGTGCGTCAGCTCACAATTTTCATTTTAGCTCTCACGCCCAAAAGCATTCCAAAAACCAAACAAAACCATTAAATATCAAAGACATAAACCAAAACCACCCTCTATGACTTTGTTTTTATCGTATAAAAATCCCACAAAAATGCTTGCTTCTTATTTGGATTAAAACTACTGTATACACATACAGCATGTATAAAGGAACAGTGATTATGATTCAGGCACAAACTCAGACTTCAGCGTTTTCAAAATATAATGTTCTTGCTCAACCGACTCAGCCGATGAACATCGATGACACGACGTTAAATCGCCTAGCGGGTCTTTCCAATCAAAAGCAATGGATTCTGTTTACTGCTGAGTGCCCTCGCCCGAATTATGATCAGTTCGCTTCTTGCCATGTAAGCTGCAAAAAGATTATTCAGATGAAACCTTCACAGACCCAGTCTGAATTCGAAATCGTCATTAAGGCGATCCAATCCGGTAATGCCAGTGCTGTCGTTGCCTCTAACAATCTTTCTACTGTTGAGCAAAGCCTACTTTGTGAACATGCTCGTCAGTATCAATGTGAAGTCTTCTTCGTCGAAGGAAGAGTGAACCAATTTCACTAATCAACACTGCCAATCGCCCCTCTCTGAGGGGTTGTTTTTTGTTAATCTCAGCTCATTTTGCTTGCAACATAAAAAAATAAGCAAACGTTTGCTTTTTCTCTGGCAGCACAGAATAGTTCTGGTATGATGCGTTGGATATCGGCTGTCGCGAATGGCAGTCGCCCACCTTGCTAAAGATAGGAATGTCGAAATGAGTCTCGCTGATCAAGTTCTTGCCGTAAACGATGATCTCCCAATTCGTACTGATAAACCCGTTCACAGTGGCAAAGTCCGTTCAGTCTATTGGCTGACGGAAGAAGACAGTAAACGCCTTATTAAAGAGAAAGGCTACGATGTTGCCCCTGATGCACCATTGGCTATCATGGTGATCAGTGACCGTATTTCTGCTTTTGATTGTATCTGGCATGCTGAAGGTGGATTAAAAGGTGTTCCTGGTAAAGGAGCGGCTCTAAACGCTATCTCCAACCACTGGTTTAAGTTGTTTAAAGACAACGGGCTTGCTGACAGCCATATTCTAGATATTCCGCACCCATTTGTTTGGATTGTCCAAAAAGCCAAACCAATCATGATTGAGGCGATCTGTCGCCAATATATTACTGGCTCAATGTGGCGTGCATACGAAAAAGGCGAGCGTGAATTCTGTGGAATTCAACTACCAGAAGGGCTAGAGAAAGATAAGCCGCTTGCTGAGTTGCTCATGACACCGTCGACAAAAGGCATTCTTAAAGGCATCTCAGGTGTACCTGAAGCTGACGATGTTAATATTACTCGTAAAAATATCGAGGATAACTTCGCTGCCTTTAACTTCTCTAAAGCAGAAGACATCGCACTTTACGAAAAATTACTTCGTGAAGGTTTCGTGGTTATCAGCAATGCACTTGCCGAAGTCGACCAGATTTTTGTCGACACTAAATTCGAATTTGGCTACGTGACTGACGCAGCAGGTAACGAAAAGCTCATATACATGGATGAAGTTGGTACACCCGATTCATCACGAATTTGGGATGAGGAAGAGTACAATCAAGGTCGAATCGTCGAGAACTCAAAAGAAGGTTTCCGCCAATTCCTACTTAATTACTTCCCAGATCCAGACATTTTGCTCAACAAAGAGCGAATGGATGAACGTGAGGCTTTGGCTCGTGACAATGCGTTACCATTAGAATCACTGATCGATATTTCAACGACTTATCTAAGCATTGCCGCTAAAATTACTGGCCAAGAGATCAAACTAAGTGACAATCCGAAGCAGGAAATCATCGATATCCTTTCTCGCGATTACGGGCTGATCGACTAGATAAGCCATCATACGCAAAAGCCCCGCTCAGCAATGAGCGGGGCTTATTGATCACAGCTCAAACACTATTTGTCTTTGCCTTTGTCACCTTTATCTTTACTGCCTTTATCTTTGCCACTATTGTGGTTGCCCTTATCGCCACTTTTTCCTTTACCAGATGTTGGGCTCGCTTGTTCTGACTCATCGTCGCTGCCTTTCAGCGTTCCCGTCCCATTTCCTGGGTTAGAGTACTTAGCGTGAGCATTTAGCTCTTCTTGGGTGACGAACCCATCTTTGTCTTTATCAAACGATGCAAAGGCACTGAGTTTGTTTCTACCATCAGTACCATCGTCATTAAACAGGCGCTGCTGGGTTCAGTGACGACGCCGTATTCCGCCAGAAGTCCTCGAAGCTGATTCACAGTGGCCGTTCGTTGTTTATACCCAATCAACTTGAAAATGCAGGCTTGAGTACCTGAAAATTATCATTGATTCGAGACGTCAGTGAACCTGCGATCTCTGGAAGAGTCACAGTAAAAAATTCATCGATGGCTTCCTTGAAGTCTCGTTTATTTTTGAAGTAAACGTTATTCCTCGACTGCTCGTTCATTACCTTCCAAAGCCGCTCAATTGGGTTGAGATTTGGGCTGTAAGGTGGAAGGTAATGCAGCTCAATGTTAAGGACAAATGCGGCATCTTTGACTAAGTCACTGCGGTGATATCCCGCACCATCTAAGATGATATGAAGCTTATAGGCTAATGGATAACTCTCTCTTAACTTACAGAAAAAGCGAACAATATTTTCACTGTTAATACTCTCGTAATCGTGAACGATGGTGGCACCAATATCTGACAGGTTTAGTGCGCCAATAATGTTCAATCGGCTACGATTGCCCGTTGTTTCAATCACTTTAGCCTGACCAGTACGTATCCAGCCATGAGATATTTTTGTTAATAAGGTTGGGTGAACTGCGTCGATAAAGACTATCGATTCATCCTTGCCACAGCTTGCCTTTAGAGCTTCATAAGCCTCTATGAATGCTTGCTGTTTTGCTTTATCAAACTTGTGTGGAACGCCTTTCGGTTGCTTGTAGCTAAAGCCATTGTGGTGAAGCCATTT